>DASUHN010000081.1 GCA_036273495.1 Acidimicrobiales bacterium
GACCACCGAGATCCACCGGGACGGCGCCTACCACCTGGCGGGGGAGGGCCGGACCCTCACGCCCGACGAGATGGTCGGCTACTGGGTCGATCTGTGCGACCGCTACCCGATCGTCTCCATCGAGGACGGGATGGCCGAGGAGGACTGGGACGGCTGGGCGGCGCTGACCACGGCCCTGGGCCGGCGGGTGCAGCTGGTCGGCGACGACCTGTTCGTCACCAACACCGAGCGCCTGGGCCGCGGCATCGAAGACTCTGTCGCCAATGCTATACTCGTCAAAGTCAATCAGATCGGGTCGCTCACCGAGGCCCTCGACACGGTGCAGCTGGCCACCCGCTCCGGCTACGCCAGCGTGATGTCCCACCGGTCGGGGGAGACCGAGGACACCACCATCGCCGACCTGGCCGTGGCCACCAACTGCGGGCAGATCAAGGCCGGCGCCCCCTGCCGCTCCGACCGGGTGGCCAAGTTCAACCAGCTGCTCCGGATCGAGGAGCACCTGGCCGAGGCCGCCTCCTACCGCGGACCCGCCGCCCTGGCCCGCACGCGGGGCTGACGTGTCGCCCCTGGCGGTGAGGCGGGCCCGCTGGTCGCTGGCCCTGCTCGTGGCGCTGGCCATGGCCATGTTCCTGCTCGGCTTCCCCCTGCGCACCTACATGGAGCAGCGCTCGGCCCTGGGCCAGGCCCGGGCCACGGCGGACCGGCTGGCCGTCGACAACCGGTCCCTAAAGTCCGAGGCGGCCCAGCTGCAGACCCCGGGGGAGATCGAGCGCCTGGCCCGGGAGCGCTACGGCCTGGTCCGTCCCGGCCAGGAGGAGTACGCCATCCTCCCCGCCCCCGGGTACCACCTGCCCGGGGCACCGGCCACCTCCACGGGCCCGGCGGCGGCGCCGGCCTCGGCGTCGAAGGCGGGCGGCCGGTCCCGGCCCGACCCGCCGGCGCAGCAGGGGGGAGGGGGCCTCTTGTCCCGCTTCCTCCACCAGCTCGAGTTCTGGAGCTAGGCGGGCTTGACCCGGTCGGGGTAGGAGGCCTCCACCAGGCGGCGGAAGCCCTCCTGCCACCCCACCTTCGGCTCCCCGACGAGCGAGCGCATCCGGGTGATGTCGGTGGCCACGCTCGCGATGGCGAACTCGCTGGCGTTGAACTTCGGCTCCACGCCCACCATCCGGCCCATGTAGGTGCACCACTCCTCGGCCCCGACGGTCTCGGGGCCGGCCCAGTTGACGATGGTGGCGGGAACGGCGGCGGCGTCGAGCAGGCCGGGGATGGTGGCGACGATGTCGTCCTCGTGGATCGGGTTGTAGAGGGTGGGGGAGTCGGTGTGCACGTAGACGTCGCTGCCCGCCAGCATCCAGTCCAGCATCATGCGCGGCCAGCCCCACGTGTCCCCGTAGGGGACGTTGAGCCGGGCGATGGTGGCCGGCACCTCCAGCAGCCGCCCGAACCCCCGGACCACCGCCTCGGCGGCGATCTTGCTGATGCTGTAGGTGACCATGCCCGCCGGGCGGTGGTTGTCCCCGAGCGGATCGTCCTCGGTGAAGGCGCGGTGGCCGTTGGGCTGGTACACCGCCGTCGACGAGCAGTGCAGGAAGGCCCGGGCCTTCCGGCAGTGGGACATCAACAGCCCCGGCCCCTCGGCGTTGGCCGCCAGCGCCGTCTCGAAGTCGGGGGCGTGCAGCACGGCGAAGTTCAAGACGTACTCGAAGTCGTCCGGCACGCCCGAGAAGTCCGCTTCGACCAGGTCGGCGGTGACCGGGCGCACGCCGGCGGCCTCGACCCGCTCCCGGCTGCCCTTGGCGGAGTACCGGGCCAGGCCCCAGACCTCGTTGCCGGCCTCGGCCAGGCGGCGGGCCACCGGGAAGCCGACCGAGCCGGTCAGCCCGGTGACGAGGATCTTCCGGCCGGTCAGTGCGCTCATGGCCGGAAGGGTAACTGCGATTGCTACCCTCGGCCCGGGCCGCCCGAGCCCGACACAGGGGGACGAAAACATGAGCATCCTCGGCAACCGGGTGCTGCGCACGGAGGACCCGAAGTTCCTCACCGTCGGGGGCTCCTACGTCGACGACATCCGGCTCGAGGGGGCGGCCCACGTCGTCTACGTCCGCTCGACCATGGCCCACGCCCGCATCGCGGCCATCGACACGTCGGAGGCGGAAGGGGCCCCGGGGGTGCTGGCCGTCTACACGGCGTCGAACTGCGACCTGGCGCCGATGCCGCCGGGAGCGCCCTTTGCCCCACCGGCCATGGCCCGGCCCTGGCTGGCCGACGGGGTGGTCCGCTTCGTCGGGGACATGGTCGCGGCGGTGGTGGCCGAGACGCGCACCCAGGCCGTCGACGCCGCCGAGATGATCTTCGTCGACTACGAGCCGATGCCCGCGGTCGTCGACCCCGAGCAGGCGCTCGGCGGGGGGACGCTCCTGTTCCCCGACGCCGGCACCAACGTGGCCATCACCATGCCCGACGACCTCGCCGCGGTCGGGATGATGCCCGCCGCCAGCCCGGACGAGGCCCTCTTCGCCGACTGTGACGTGGTGGTGCGCCAGCGCATCGTCAACCAGCGGGTGGCGCCCTGCCCCCTCGAGGTGCGGGCGTCGGCGGCGTCGTGGGGGTCCGACGGCCGCATCACCTACTGGACGTCGGCCCAGGCGCCCCACGGCGTCAAGGCGACGGTGCAGTCCTCCTTCGGCCTGGACGAGTCCCAGGTGCGGGTGATCGCTCCCGACGTCGGCGGCGGGTTCGGCGCCAAGATCGGCGGGTACCCCGAGGAGCTGTTCACGATCTGGGCCGCCAAGCAGCTCGGCCGCCCGGTGCGCTGGACCGAGACCCGGTCCGAGAGCATGAGCTCGCTCGGCCACGGCCGGGCCCAGGTCCAGGAGATCGAGCTCGGGGGCAGCCGGGACGGGAAGCTCGGGGCCTACCGGCTGACGGTGGTGCAGGACGCCGGGGCCTACCCGAACCTCGGCGCCTTCCTGCCGATGTTCACCCGCACCATGCTCACCGGCGTCTACGAGATCCCCAAGGTCGAGTTCTCCAGCCGCTCGGTCGCCACCAACACCAATCCGACCGTCGCCTACCGGGGGGCGGGGCGGCCCGAGGCCACGGCGGCCATCGAGCGGGCGGTCGACCTGTTCTCGGCCGAGATCGGCATGGACCCGGCCGAGGTCCGCCGCCGCAACCTGATCCCGGCCGACGCCTTCCCGTACACCACCCCCACGGGGACGACCTACGACATCGGCGACTACGAGCGCGCCCTCGACCTGGCCCTGGAGTCGGCCGGCTACGACCAGCTGCGCAAGGAGCAGGCCGCCCGCCGGCAGTCCGGGGAGCCCAAGCAGCTCGGCATCGGCACCGCCGTGTACGTGGAGATCACCAACGGCATGCCCGGCTCCGAGTTCGGCGCCGTCGAGGTCCTGCCCGACGGCAAGGCGCGGATCCGCACCGGCACGTCCGCCCACGGCCAGGGCCACGCCACGGCCTGGTCGATGCTCGTGTCGGAGGCGCTGGGGATCCCGATGGCGGACATCGAGTTCATCCAGTCCGACACCGACCTGGTGCCCCGGGGCGTGGGCACGTTCGCGTCGCGGTCCCTGCAGTCCGGCGGGGTGGCGGTGCACCAGGCCTCCGAGGAGGTGCTGGTGAAGGCCCGCCAGCTGGCCGCCGAGCTGCTCGAGGCCAATCCCGACGACGTCGTCCTCGACAAGGTGGCGGGGCGGTTCCACGTGGCGGGCACTCCCGCCGTCGGGAAGTCGTGGGGGGAGCTGGTCGAGTCCGCCGGTGACGCCGGCCTGGCCGCCGAGGTCGACTTCACCGCGCCGGGACCGAGCTTCCCGTTCGGCGCCCACGTGGCGGTGGTGGAGGTCGACACCGACACCGGTCTGGTGGACGTGGTGCGGATGGTCGCGGTGGACGACGCCGGGCGCATGGTGAACCCGCTGCTGGTCGAGGGGCAGGTGCACGGCGGGCTGGCCCAGGGCGTGGCCCAGGCCTTGCTCGAGGAGGTCGTCTACGACGCCGACGGCAACCCGCTCACGGGCAACCTGGCCGACTACGCCATGGTGACCGCCACCGAGCTGCCGAGCTTCGAGCGGATCCCGATGGAGACGCCCACCCCGCTCAACCCCCTCGGGGTGAAAGGGGTCGGGGAATCGGGGACCATCGGCTCCACGCCGGCGGTGCAGAACGCAGTGGTCGACGCCCTGGCCCATCTGGGCGTGCGCCACGTCGACATGCCGACCACGCCTCAACGGGTGTGGCAGGCCATCTCGCAGGTCCGAGGAGGAAACGGCAAGTGAAGGTCTCGATGACGGTAAACGGCAAGGCCGAGGAGCGCGACGTCGAGCCGCGCACGCTCCTCGTGTTCTTCCTGCGCAACGAGTTGGGCCTGACCGGCACCAACATCGGCTGCGACACCACCAACTGCGGGGCGTGCACGGTCTTGCTCGAGGGGGAGTCGGTGAAGTCGTGCACCCTGCTCGCGGCCCAGGCCGACGGCGCCTCGATCACGACCATCGAGGGCCTGGCCGACGGTGAGCACATGCACCCGATGCAGGAGGCGTTCCGCGAGCACCACGCCCTGCAGTGCGGCTACTGCACGCCGGGGATGGTGATGGCGGCGGTGTCGCTGGTGAAGGAGCATCCCGACGGGATGACCGAGGCCGAGGTGCGCGAGGGCCTCGAGGGCAACCTGTGCCGCTGCACCGGCTACCACAACATCGTCAAGGCCGTCATGGCGGTGGCGGGCACGCCGGCGGGCGCCCGATGATCCCCGCCGCCTTCGACTACGTCCGGGTGGACTCGGTCCCGGAGGCGATCTCCGCCCTCACCGAGCACGGCGAGGACGCCAAGCTCATCGCCGGCGGCCACTCCCTCCTCCCGCTGATGAAGCTGCGCCTGGCCACGCCGGCCGTGCTCGTCGACATGGGCCGGGTGCCCGACCTCTCATACGTGCGCGACGAGGGGGACCACGTCGCGGTCGGCGCCCTCACCCGTCACCACGACGTCAACCACGACCCGGTGCTGACCCGCCACGTCCCGCTGCTGGCGTACGTGGCCGGCAAGGTCGGCGATCCCCAGGTGCGCCACCGCGGCACCATCGGCGGGTCGATCGCCCACGGGGACCCGGCGTCGGATCTGCCGGCGGCGGTGCTGGCCCTCGGCGGGTCGATGGTCGCCCGCGGCCCCAACGGGGACCGGGTCATCCCCGCCTCGGAGTTCTTCCAGGGCTTCCTCGAGACGGCCCTGGCTCCCGACGAGGTGCTGACCGAGATCCGGGTGCCGAAGGCGGCCGCCGGCCACGCCTACCAGAAGTTCGTGCGCCGCTCCCAGGACTGGGCCATCGTCGGGGTGGCGGTGGCGCGGGCCAACGGGACCACCGGCGTGTCGCTGGTGAACATGGGCCCGGTCCCGCTCCGGGCGGCCGCGGTGGAGGCGGCCCTGGCCCAGGGCGCCTCGGCCGCCGACGCCGCCGAGCAGGCCGCCGAGGGCACCGACCCGACCGGGGACCACAACGCCAGCCCGGAGTTCCGCCGCCACCTGGCCCGCGTCCTCACCCGCCGGGCCCTGCAGGAGGCCGGTCTCTGAGTCCAGGTTCCAAAGGAAACAGCGGCCCCGCCGATCCCGACGCGGTCGGCGACGCCCTCACGCGGCACGGCTACCTGGCCGACGAGGGCCTGGCCACCGCGGTCTTCCTGGCCCTCACCCTGCACCGGCCCCTGCTCCTCGAGGGCGAGGCCGGGGTGGGCAAGACCGAGGTGGCCAAGGTCCTGGCCCGCTGGACGGGCGGCGAGCTCCTCCGCCTCCAGTGCTACGAGGGCATCGACGTGTCCCAGGCCGTCTACGAGTGGGACTACTCCCGCCAGCTCCTGCACCTGCGCGCCGCCGAGCTGCGGGGCGGCGGCGCCGACGTGGCGGCCGAGGCCGAGGACGAGCTGTTCTCCGAGCGCTTCCTCGTGCGCCGGCCCCTGCTGCGGGCCATCGAGGGAGGCCCCGCCGGCCAGCCGCCGCCCGTGCTCCTGGTGGACGAGGTCGACCGGGCCGACGACGAGTTCGAGGCCTACCTCCTCGAGATCCTCTCCGACTACGCCGTGACCGTGCCCGAGCTCGGCACCTTCCACGCCGAGGTGCCGCCGGTCGTGGTGCTCACGTCCAACCGCACCCGCGACGTCCACGACGCCCTCAAGCGGCGCTGCCTGTACCACTGGGTGGAGCACCCCGACTTCGAGCGGGAGGTGGCCATCGTCCGCCTGCGCGCCCCGGAGGTGGAGGAGGGCCTGGCCCGGCAGGTGGCGGCCGCCGTCGAGGCCATGCGCGACCTCGGTCTGTACAAGCCGCCCGGAGTGGCGGAGACCATCGACTGGGCCATGGCGCTGGCGGCGCTTGGGCGCACCCGTCTGGACCAGGCCGCCGTCGAGCGCACCCTCGGGACCGTCCTCAAGTACCGGGAGGACGCCGACCGGGTGCGGGCCGGAGGCCTGGAGGAGCTGGTCAGCCGGGCGACGCGGGCGTGACCGACACCGCTGCCGCCCCCACCTCCCCACTGCGCATGGCGGTGGCGTTCGCGCGCATGCTGCGGAGGGCCGGGCTCGGCGTCCCGGTAGGAAGCGCCCTGGCCTATTCCGAGGCCCTCGCCGCCACCGGGGTCGAGGAGCGCAGCCGGGTGTACTGGGCCGGGCGGGCCACCCTGGTCCGCCGGCCCGAGGACATCGCGGTGTACGACGGGATCTTCGCCGCCTTCTGGGCGGGGCGGGAGCGAGGGTCGATCGCCACCGCCACCGACACCGTCGTCATCGAGCTCGACGAGCCGGCGCCCGACGAGGAGGGAGAAGCGCCCTCCTCCGACCACGATCCCGACCCGGACCGCACGATCACGGTTCGGTACAGCCCGACCGAGACCCTGCGGGACAAGGACTTTGCCGTCTGCACGCCGGAGGAGCTGGCCGAGACCCGCCGGCTCATGGCCGAGCTGCGGATGGAGGCGACCCGGCGGCGCTCCCGGCGGATGCAGCGCTCGTCCCGCCGGCGGGGCCGGCCCGACGCCCGCCGCACCGTCCGCAGCGCCCTGCGCAGCGGAGGCGAGCCCATGCGCCGGGCCCACCTCGAGCCGTCGTGGCGGCCCCGCCGGGTCGTGCTGCTGGTCGACGTCAGCGGGTCGATGGAGCCCTACGCCCGCAGCCTCCTCCGCTTCCTCCACGTGGCGGTGATGGGCAAGGGCAAGGTCGAGGCCTTTGCCCTCGGGACCCGGCTCACCCGCCTCACCCGCGAGCTGTCCCGCCACGACCCCGATTCCGCCCTGGCGGCCGCGGCCGGCGCCGTTCCGGACTGGTCGGGGGGCACCCGGCTGGGCCAGGGCCTGCAGGCGTTCAACGACCGCTACGGGGTGAGGGGAATGGCCCGCGGCGCCATCGTCGTGATCCTGTCCGACGGCTGGGACCGGGGAGAGCCCGAGGAGCTGGCGGAGGAGATGAGCCGCCTCCACCGGGTGGCCCACCGCGTCGTGTGGGTGAACCCCCTGAAGGCCACGCCCGGCTACGCCCCCCTGGCCCGCGGGATGGCGGCGGCCCTCCCGTACGTTGACAACTTCGTGGAGGGCCATTCGCTCGCGTCCCTGGAGGCCCTCGCGGAGGTGATCGGAGCGTGAAAGAGGTTCTGGACCAGATCGACCGGTGGCGGGGAGAGGGCCAGCGGGTGGCGGTGGCCCGGGTCGTGGGCCTCGAGGGGTCGGGACCCCGTGATCCCGGCGCCACCATGGCGGTGAGCGAGGACGGCCGGGTGGCCGGCTCGGTCTCCGGGGGGTGTGTCGAGGGGGCGGTGGTCACCGAGGCCCTCGACGTGCTGGCGTCGGGGGAGCCCCGCCTGTGCACCTTCGGGTACTCCGACGACGAGGCCTTTGCCGTCGGCCTCACGTGCGGGGGCACCATCCACGTGTTCGTGGAACCCCTGGATTGGTGAAACCAATCGTGGGCACGGCGTGGTGAGCCTCTACGAGGCCCTGCGGGACTCGATCCGGGCCGAGGAGCCGGTGGCGCTCGCCACCGTGGTCGAGCTGACCGACACCGCCGACTGGGAGATCCCGCCTTCCCCCGGCGAGGTGCTGCCCCGGCCCGGCGCCAAGCTCCTGGTCCGGCCGGGGGAGCAGTCCCGGGGCACGACCGGGGACCCCGACCTCGACCGGGTGGTGGCGCGCGACGCCCTCGGCGCCCTGGAGTCGGGGCTGTCGGCCACCCGCCACTACGGGCGCCACGGGCAGGCCAACCAGCGGGAGGTGGCGGTCTTCGTCGAGGCCTTTGCCCCCCCGCCCCAGATGGTGATCTTCGGCGCCGTGGACTTCACCGCCGCCCTGGCCCGCGTGGCCAAGGTCCTCGGCTACCGGGTGACGGTGTGTGACGCCCGGCCGGTGTTCGCGACGCCCGCGCGCTTCCCGATGGCCGACGACGTGGTCGTGGACTGGCCCGACCGGCACCTGGCCAAGGTCGGCCCCGGCCTCGGCCCCCGGGACGCGGTGTGCGTGCTCACCCACGACCCGAAGTTCGACGTCCCGGCCATCGTGGCCGCGCTCGGGACCCGGGTCGGTTACATCGGCGCCCGCACGCCCGAGGAGACGGCGGTCTCGATCTGCGCCGAGATCATCGCCCTCCGGGTCGGCGCCGAGGACGTGGCGGTCCTGTCGCTCCGGGACCGGGCCGGCCCGATCCACCATGACAGACTGACGGAGTGAACGGGGAGGCGGGGGAGCTCGTCCCTTCGGCCCGGGTGGGGGACGAGGATCGGGCGCAGGTGGTGGAGCTGCTCCGGCGGCACACCACCGACGGCCGCCTGACCCTCGACGAGTTCTCCGAGCGGGTGGGCCGGACCCTGCAGGCGCAGAGCCGGGGGGAGCTCGATCAGGTCCTGTCCGACCTCCCGTCCGACGAGGCGCCCGGGGCTCCGGAGCGGGCCCCGCGCCGGGCCACCCGCTGGGTGGTGGCGGTGATGAGCGGGGCGGCGCGCAAGGGGCGCTGGCGCACGGGGGAGCGGGTCAACGCCGTGGCGTTCATGGGCGGCTGCGAGATCGACTTCCGCCAGGCGATCATCGAGGCTCCTGAAGTCGTCGTGACCGCGGTGGCGTTCATGGGCGGCATCGAGGTCACCGTGCCCGAGGGGCACGAGGTCGAGCTGAGCGGCGTCCCGTTCATGGGGGGCAAGAACATCAAGGTGGCCGACGTCCCGATCATCCCGGGCAGCCCCCGCATTGTCGTGCGGGCCTTCCCGTTCATGGGCGGCGTCAACGTCCGGTCCAAGCCCGACCCCCTCCCCAAGGAGGCCCGGGCCCGGCGCCGGGAGGACCGCAGAGCGCGGCGGGCCACCGCGTTCGATCCTCCCCCCGTCCCGCCGATGCCGCGGATGCCGGGGCCGCGCGGCGCTCTGCCGCCTCACCAACGCGACGAGCTGGCCGACCGTCTGCAGCGGGAGATCAACGAGCGCATCGAGCGGGCCATGAAGACGGCCGAGCGCCACGTCCAGCGCCATGCCGACCGGATCCAGCGGCAGTGGGGGCGGTGGGACGAGCGCTGGGGCATCCCGGTGGACGAGGCGGAGGAGGGGACCCTCCCGACCGAGCAGGACCTCGAGTCGGTGCCGACGGCACCGGACGGCACCGTCACGATCATGTTCAGCGACATCTGCGGCTACACCCAGATGACCGAGGCGTTGGGGGACCTGGTCACGCGCGACGTGGTCCGCGCCTACCAGCAGGTGGTGCGGGGCCAGCTGGCCGCCTATGGCGGCTACGAGGTGAAGACCCAGGGGGACGGGTTCATGGTGGCCTTCGGCGGGGCGTCGCGTGCCCTGCGCTGCGCCATAGCCATCCAGCGGGCCTTCAGCGACTACAACCGGGAGCACGAGGACCGGCCCATCCGGGTGCACCAGGGGCTGCACACGGGTGAGACGGTGCGCGACGGTGACGACTTCCTCGGGCGCACGGTCATCATCGCCAGCCGCATCTGCGGGGAGGCCAAGGAGAACGAGGTCGTCGTCTCCTCGCTGCTGAAGGAGCTGGCCGACGGCACGGGGGAGTTCCGGTTCGGGGACGCCAGGGAGGCCGAGCTCAAGGGGCTGTCGGCGGCGCAGACCCTGTACTCCGTCCTGTGGCAGTGAGCCCCGGGGGCGCTTGAGCCTGGCCGCCGTCGTTCTGGCCGCGGGCGGGGGGTCGAGGTTCGCGGGCCAGGACCACAAGCTGCTGTCCCCGTTCCGGGGCCGCCCCCTCGCGGCCTGGGCCGTGGACGCGGCGGCTGAGGCGGGTCTGGACGAGACCGTCGTGGTCCAGGGGGCGGTGGACCTGTCCTCCGTCGTACCCGACGGGGTGACCCTGCTCGAGAACCACGCCTGGGCCGAGGGCCAGGCCACCTCGCTGCGCACCGGGGTGGACTGGGCCCGCCACCAGGGTCACGCCGCCGTCGTGATCGGGCTCGGGGACCAGCCGCTCGTCCCCGCCGAGGCCTGGCGGGCGGTGGCCCGGGCCCCCCGAGGTCCGATCGTGGCCGCCTCCTTCGGGGGCCGGCGCCGGCCCCCGGTGCGCCTCGACGCCGCCGTCTGGGACCTGCTGCCGGCCGGCGGGGACGAGGGGGCCCGGGCCCTCATGGCCGGCCGGCCCGAGCTGGTCGTGGAGGTAGCGTGCGACGGCGAGCCGATCGACGTCGACACGGTGGAGGACCTCTTGCGATGGAGTTGAACCACGAGTTCCGGGTCTCGGTGCCCGTCGAGCAGGCCTGGTCCGTGCTCACCGACCTGGAGCGGATCGCCCCCTGCATGCCCGGAGCCGAGCTGCAGGAGGTCGAGGGGGACGAGTACCGGGGCGTGGTCAAGGTGAAGGTCGGGCCGATCACCGCCCAGTACAAGGGCAAGGCCCGCTTTTCCGAGCTCGACCGCGACGGTGGGCGGGCGGTCCTGCGCGCCGAGGGCCGCGACACCCGGGGCCAGGGCAACGCCAGCGCCACCGTCACGGCCACCCTGACGGCGGAAGGTGACTCCGCCACCAAGGTCGGGATCGCCACCGACCTCACCGTGACGGGGAAGGTGGCCCAGTTCGGCCGGGGGGTGATGGCCGACGTGAGCTCCAAGCTGCTCGACCAGTTCGTGCGCCAGCTCGAGACCGACGTGCTGACCGGCCCGGCTCCCGGTCCGGGCCCGGCCGGCGGGCGCCCGTCGGGACCCGGTGCCGCGGCCGCGTCCGGGTCGGCGTCGGCCCCGTCCGGTCCCGCCGAGGCGCCGTCCGGGTCCCCGTCTCCCAACGGGGCGGAGCGGCCGGCCGTGCGGGCCATCGCCTCGCGTCCCGCCGAGCCCGTCGACCTGCTCGGGACGGCGGGCGCCCCGGTGGCCAAGCGCCTGGTCCCCGCCGTGCTGGGCGTGGCCGCCCTTCTCCTCCTGTGGCGGGTACTGCGCGGGAGGTGAGCCCGGGCCAGGCCGCCGAGGTGGCCGAGCTCCTGGGCCGGGAGCCCCGGGCCCCGTTCGAGGTGGTCGTCACCGACGGGGCGGGCGGTCCCGTCGTCATCCGCAACGGTCCCGTCCAGGACGACGGCACCCCGATGCCGACCCGCTACTGGCTGGTCGGCGCGGCGGCGCGCCAGGCCGTCAGCCGCCTCGAGTCGGAGGGCGGTGTCCGCGCCGCCGAGGCCGCCGTGGACCCCGGGGAGCTCGAGGAGGCGCACCGCCGCTATGCCGCCGAGCGGGATGCGGCGCTGCCGCCCGGGTGGGCCGGGCCCCGGCCCGCCGGAGGGGTGGGGGGGACCCGCGTGGGCGTGAAGTGCCTCCACGCCCACTACGCCTGGCACCTGGCCGGGGGGGACGACCCGGTGGGGCGCTGGGTGGCCGCCCGCCTTGGGTGAGGGCAGCGCCGGAGGCGTGGTAGCGGTCGGGGCGGTGGCGGCCGTCGACTGCGGCACCAACTCCACCCGCCTCCTCGTTTCCGGCCCCGACGGGGCCACGCTGGAGCGCAGGATGGTCATCACCCGGCTCGGCCGGGGCGTCGACGAGGCCCGCCGGCTCGCCGGGGACGCCATGGCCCGCACCGTCGACGTGCTCGCCCAGTTCAAGGTCGTCGCCGGCCACCACGGCGCGGCCCGCGTCCGGGCGGTGGCCACCTCGGCGGTTCGCGACGCCGCCAACGGCGGGGAGTTCCTCGACCGTGCCGCTGCCGCTCTCGGCGTCCGGCCCGAGTTGCTGACCGGCCAGGAGGAGGGTGCCCTCTCCTACCGCGGCGCCACGAGTGGGCTCGACCCCGCCGACGGCCCCTTCCTCGTTCTCGACGTCGGCGGGGGGTCCACCGAGCTGGTCCTCGGCGGCCCCCCGCCGTGGGGGCCGGTGGCGGTGTCGATCGACGTCGGCTGCGTCCGGGTGACCGAGCGGTTCCTGGCCTCCGACCCACCGACGCCTTCCGAGCTCTCCACGGGGCGAAGCACCCTCCGCCACCTTCTCCTCACCGCCGCCCACCAGCTGGACGAGCTGGCGCAGAACAGCGGCCTCGCCGGAGCGGCGGCGGCCCGGCGCCTCGTCGGCCTGGCCGGCACGGTGAGCACCGCCGCCGTCCTCGACGCCGGCGCCGACGCCTACAGCCGGGAGATCGTGCACCACCGGGTGCTGGGGCGCGACCGCGTCCAGGCGCTGCTCGAACGCCTGGCCGGGATGGACCACGTCTCCCGGTTGCTGGTCCCCGGGCTGGAGCGGGAGCGCGCCGACGTGATCGTCGGTGGGCTGCTGGTCCTGGTGACGGTCATGGAGCAGTTCGGCTTCGACGACCTGCTCGCCTCGGAGGCCGACATCCTCGACGGCATCGTGATCGGCCTCCTGCAGCAATAGAGGCAATAGAGTCCGCCGGCGTGCCGCTGTCCGATCGGATCCTGATGGGCCCGGGGCCCTCGAACGTCTACCCCGAGGTGGCGCTGGCCCTCGAACGGCCGCTGCTCGGTCACCTCGATCCCGACTTCCTGGCCGTGCTCGACGAGACGTGCAGCCGGCTGCGGACGGTGTTCTGCACCGACAATCCCGCCACCCTGCCGGTGTCGGGCACCGGCTCGGCCGGCATGGAGGCGGCCTTCGTCAATCTGGTCGGGCCCGGGGACACGGTCGTGGTGGCGGTCAACGGCTTGTTCGGTGAGCGCATGTGCGACGTGGCCGGCCGGTGCGGCGCCGACGTCGTGCGCGTCGACGAGGAATGGGGCCGTCCCGTCGACCCCGAGCGGGTGCTGGCCGCCCATCCGGCGCCGAAGGTCATCGCGGTCGTGCATGCCGAGACCTCGACCGGCGTGCGCAACGACGTGGCGCCGCTGGGGGCGGGCAAGGGGGACGCCCTGCTGCTCGTCGACTGCGTCACGTCGCTCGGCGGCATAACCGTCGACATCACCGGCTGGGGCGTGGACGTGTCCTACAGCGGCACTCAGAAATGCCTGGGGGTCCCGCCGGGCCTGGCTCCGTTCACCATCGGCCCGGCCGCGATGGGCCGGCGGATCGAACGGCCCCGGTCGTGGTACCTCGACCTCGGGATGCTGGCCGAGTACACCGGGCCGGCCAGCGGCTCGGCCACCCGCCGCTACCACCACACCGCCCCGGTGACGATGATCATGGCCCTGCACGCCGGGCTCGGCGCCATCATCGACGAGGGCCTGGAGGCGGCCGTCGAGCGCCACGACCGGTGCGGCCGGGCCCTACAGGAGGGACTGGAGGCGCTCGGCTTCGAGCTGTTCGCCCCCCAGGACAACCGCCTTCCGGAGCTGACCACGGTCACCTGGCCCGCAGGCCTGCTTCCCGACGGCATGGACGAGGCCGCCGTGCGCCGCACCCTGCTCGAGCGCTACGGGATCGAGATCGGCGGCGGGGTCGGAGCGTGGGCGGGGAGGATGTGGCGCATCGGCTGCATGGGCCACACGGCGCGGATGCGCAACGTCACCCTTCTCCTGTCAGCCCTGACGGAGGTCCTGGGGCGGTCGTGACGGGCGACCTCGAGATCCGGACCCGCCGGCTGGTCCTGCGGCCCCTGGTCACGGCGGACTACGGGGCCTGGGTCGAGGTGCGGACGCGCAACGAGGAGTGGCTGACGCCCTGGGAGCCGCGCTCGGCGCCCGGCCGGCCCGACGTGGTGAACGATCCTCGTGCCTTCGCCTCGCGGTGCGGGGCCCGGGCGCGCGAGCAGCAGCTGGGGACGGCGTACGGGTTCGGCATCTTCGTCGGCAGCGCCCTGGCCGGGGAGATCAACCTGTCGTCGATCCGCCGGGGACCGCTCCAGTCCGGGGACGTCGGCTACTGGATCGACCAGCACCAGGCGGGCAACTCGTTCATGTCCGAGGCGGTGGCGGGCATGCTGCGCTTCGCCTTCGAGGAGCTGGGCCTGCACCGGGTGGAGATCGACATCATCCCCCGCAACCACCGCAGCCGGCGGGTGATGGAGAAGCTGTCGGTCCGCGAGGAGGGCCTGGCCCTGCGCCTGGTCGAGATCAACGGCGTCTGGGAGGACCACATCCGCTTCGCCATGACGTCCGAGGAGTGGCAGGAGCGGCGCGCCGATATCGTCGGCGGCTGGCTCTAGCCCTTCGGCCGGCCCGACACCCGCTGCTGCACCGCCGCCAGCCGCTCGGCGAACCAGGGCTGGGCCAGCGACCACACCTGGGCCTCCAGCTCGGTGTCCACCGCGGCCTCGTGGTCGTCCAGCGTGGCCACAATGCGCAGGGTCTGCTTCACCCGCCGGGCCAGCTCCGGCGGCGCCGACGCCGCCCGCCCCGCCAGCTCGACGGCGGCGTCGACGACCTCCCCGTCGGGATGGCACGTCCACGCCAGCCCCCGGGCGGCCGCCTCGGGTCCGCGCAGGACCTGCCCGAACAGCACCATGGCCAGCGCCGTCTGCTCACCGACGGCCCGCTGCAGCATCCACGTGTGCCCCCCGCCCGGATGCAGGCCGAGCTCGAGGAACCGGGTGTCGAAGCGGGCCGACTCGGCGACCACGCGCACGTCGCACGCCAGCGCCAGGTTCATCCCGGCGCCCACCGCCGCCCCGTTGACGGCCGCGACCGTCGGCAGCGGGGAGCGGCTGACCCGGAGGAAGGCCTCGTAGATGCCGCGCAGGCCCTCGGACTGCCGGGCCCCACCCTCGCGGCGGGCGCCCTCTCCGGCCCGGCCCAGGTTTCCGAGGCTGGCGCCGGCGCAGAAGGCGGGGGGCGCCCCCGTGACCACCAGGGCGCCGGCCGTGGCCGATCCCTCGACCCGGTCGAGCACCTCGAGCAGCTCGGCCACCATGGCGTCGGAGAGCATGTTGCGCTTGTCGGGATCGTCGAGGGTCACCACGGCCACACCGTCGCGCTCCTCCAGCCGGACCAGGCTCCCGGTGTCGCCGGCCATCCCGGTCAGGCCTCCTGCCTGTCGACGACGGCCGGGGAGCGGCGGAAGAACTGCTCGACGTCGCGTTCGTAGCGGTAGGCGGGGCGGCTCTCGCCGATGGTGCGGCGCAGCCGCCGGGCCCGGGCGAAGGACTCCACCGAGCCGGCCGACGTGTAGTTGTACCGGAACCCGGCCTGCTTGAGCTTGCGGTTGTCGACGCCCCGCCCGTAGCGGAGCAGGTCGAGGAGCTCGGGGGGCAGGTCCATCACCCGCGCCGCCGCCAGGGCGTCGGCCACCATGCCGGTGAGCACGGGTGGCAGGGCCGGCACCACGCGCGCCTCGCAGATGTGGGCCACCTCGCTCCACGGGATGCGCCCGTCCCCGGCCACGTTGTAGACGCCGGGGAGGTGGCGGTCGAACACGAACTTGAGGCAGCGGATGACGTCGTCCTCCTCGACGAACTGCATGAGAGGATCGAAGCCGAGGATGGCCGGCGCGACCCGCCGCTCGAGGGCCTGGGAGATCGGGGTGACGATGTCGGTTCCCAGCACATTGGTGAAGCGCAGCAGGGTGACGACCACATGTGGGTTGTCGTCGGCGAAGTCGCGCAGGTAGTCCTCCACCTCGGTGAGCGACCGCTCCACCCGGTTGCGGGGCGGGTGCACCCGGCTCATCGACTCACGGAACCAGGCGGGGTCCTCCCGGCTGGAGCCGTACACCAGGGTGGACGACTTCACGATGATGTGGCGGACCGAACTCTCCTCGGCGCCGGCGGCGGCCAGCAGGTTCATGGTCCCGATGACGTTGGTCTCGTGCAGGGCCCGCCCGCTCATGCGCGTCGAGTCCACGACCAGGAAGGTGTGCACGATGGTGTCCACCTGGGTGGCCTTCACGATCCGGGAGAGGATCGAGTAGCCCTGGTCGGCGCGCACGTACTCGGTGCGCTCGAGGGGCACCTGGGGCTCGGTGACGTCGAGGCCGATGATGTGCTCGACGTGCGGGTCCGCCTCCAGGGCCTGGGCCATGCGGCCGCCCCAGAAGCTGCCCAGACCCGTGATCAGGACGCGCTTGCCCACCGGTTCAGCCGAACCAGATGCTGCGCCGCTGCCGCAGCATCTCGTAGAGGGTCTCCTGGAGGTCGAGGCGGATCTGCTCGGCGTGGTCCATGACCCGGCTCCGGGAGTAGCGCTCCTGGTCGGGCGGGACGTCGAAGGTGACCGGGTCGAGCACCTTCAGGCGGAACTTGGCCGGGAAGTAGGCCACCAGACCGGGGAGGCCGAACATCAGCATGTTGGCGGTGACCGGCACGTACGGCACCCCCAGGATCCGGGCCAGCGTCCCGCTCTTCCACAGGATCGGCATCGACTCCTCGGCCCCGACCACGGCGATCGGGATCACCGGCACACCGGCGCGCATGGCGATCTCCACGAAGCCGCCCCGTCCGAACCGGCGCAGCCGGTAGCGCTCGGCGTACAGCTTGCCCGGCCCCTTGGTCCCCTCGGGGAACACCAGGGCCAGCTGGCCCTGCTCGCGGAGCAGCCGGTAGGCGTTCTCGGGGTGGGCCGCCACCCCACCGGCGCGGGACCACAGCGTTCCGACGACCGGGAGCCCCTTGAAGAAGTGGTCGGCCATTCCGTACACGGGCCGCCCCAACTCGCTCTCGATGCCGTGCATGATGGCGGGGGCGTCGGACGGGATGGCACCGGCGTGGTTGGCCACGATCAGGGCGCCGCCCTGGGTGGGGATCTTCTCGAGGCCGTCCCACTCGGCCCGGAACCACTGGCGGTAGATCGGGTCGTACAGCCGGCGGACCAGGGCCCGGACGCTCTCGGAGCGGCCCCACTCGTCGACGTCGGAGAGCCGGGGGTCGTGGAGCTCGGGCTCCGGCTCGAACGGCTCGTCCCGCCGCAGGGGGACGAGGGCGCCCGATGTCCGGGTCAACCCGACGACGTTCCCGTCCCCTGCCACGGCCCGATCGTAGCGGCGGGCCCCGGCTCCTCCCCCCGGGCGGGAATCCTCGCCGATCCGCCCCGCGTGCCACCCGGGCGGGGCACACTCTTCGCTGGTGAGCAGGGCGCGGTCGTCGGGGATGCGGCCGGTCTATGCCCTGTCGGCCCTGTTGAGCGCCGGGGTCCTGCTGTCGGCGCTGGCCCCCCGCCTGCCCGCCGAGCAGCCCGCCGGAGCGGCGTTGACCGCGGCGGCGCCGCGCCACCCGGCGGCCCGGGCGCCCGGAACGGCAGGAGGCTCCTCCAACCGGGAGCTGGCGGCGTCCCTCGGGACGTCGGGGCGGGCCCCGGCCCGGCACGTATGGGTGGAGGGTGACTCGGTGATGGTGGCCGCCGCCGGCCCGGTGAGCTCGGCCCTGCAGGCGGACGGCTGGCGGGCGGTCGTGGCGGGCTGGCCCGGGCTACACGTGTGGGCGGCGGTCGACATCCTGTCCCGGGTCCGGCCGCAGATGGGGTCGGTGGCGGTGATCGAGCTCGGGGACAACGACTGCTGCGACGGGGCCGCCTTCGGCCGCAGCCTGGACCAGGCCATGGCTGCGCTGTCCGGCCTGCACGTGATCTGGCTCACCGGCACCGCCACCCGCCCCGGCCAGGACGCGACCAACGCCGCCATCCGCGCCGCCGTGGTCCGCTGGCCCAACCTCGAGGTGGCCGACTGGGCCACGGTCGTGGCCCAGCACCCCGACGCGGTCTTCCCGGACCGGCTCCACCTCACCCCGCAGGGAGAGACGCTGATGGCTTCGTTCCTCCGCGACCGGCTCGACGCCTGGTACCGCCGGGCGTCCGCCCCCGCCGCCCGGGCCGCCGCGGGCCGGGCGGGAGCCCGGCGGTAGCGTGCCGGCGCCCGCCCGGGTGGCGTAATCGGTAGGCGCGGGGGGC
>DASUHN010000082.1 GCA_036273495.1 Acidimicrobiales bacterium
ACTCCCGCGTGCCGACATCGCCGCGGAAAACCACCTCGTCCCAGTCCATGGCGAGTCCGGTGTACTCCATACCGACGTCGTACTGGTCGGAGAAGAAGTAGGGCAGCTTCTCGTAGGGGGTGGACCGGCCGAGGATGTTGCGCGCCGCCACCGGGCCCTGGTTGAGGGCCGACGACCAGTGCTCCAACCGGACGCGCCGCTCGAGCACCGGGTGCCACGCGCTGGCCACGTCCCCGGCGGCGTACACGCCGGGGACGCTGGCGGCGAGGAACTGGTCGGTCACGACTCCGTTGTCGAGCTCCAGTCCCGCCGCCTCGGCCAGCTCCACGCGCGGGGTGACACCGACGCCGACAACGACCACGTCGGCTGCGATGACGGTCCCGTCGGCCAGCACCACCTCCTCCACCGAGCCGGATCCGCGCAGCTCCTGCAGGCCGACCCCGACGTGGAGATCGACGCCGTGGTCGGCGTGGACGTCGCGGTAGAAGGCACCCAGCTCGGGGCCGAGCACCCGCACGAGCGGCACCGGGGCGGCCTCGATCATCGAGACCTCCGCCCCCATCTGACGGGCCGACGCCGCCACCTCGCTGCCGATCCAGCCGGCACCGATCACCGCCACCCGGCCGGCCGAGCGGACGGCCGCCGCCAGGCTCTCGCTGTCGGCGAGCGTGCGCAGGTAGTGGACCCCGGCCAGGTCGGCGCCGGGGACGGAGACCCGGCGGGGGGCGGCGCCGGTGGCCAACAGCAGGGAGTCGTACGGCACCTGCTCCCCGCCGGCCAGGCCGACCCGACGCGCCCCCACGTCGATCGACTCGACCCGGCACGACAGGCGCAGGTCGATCCCGTTGTCGGCGTAGAAGGACTCGTCGTGGACGTAGGCCTTCTCGGGCCCGACGTCACCGCGCAGGAGGTCCTTCGACAGCGGGGGGCGCTCGTAGGGGCGGAACGTCTCCTCCCCCACCAGCACCACCCCGCCGTCGAACCCCTCCTTGCGCAAGGTCTCGGCGGCCTTGGCGCCGGCGAGGCTGGCGCCGACGATCACGACGGACGAGGGCCCGCCTGAGCCCCCGCCCGCAGAGCCGGCGCTCATGACGACCGCCGGGAGAACATCGGCGGGGCGTAGGCCGCCGACAGCCGGGCCAGGGCCAGGGCGGCCAGCATCAGTCCGAAGTCGCGCAGGGCGATGTCCCAGAACACGCCGGTGTGGCCCCCGATCGACACGCTCTGGATGACCAGGTCGGTGACGATGCCGCCGAGCCAGGCCGCCACCACGTAGGGCGAGAGTCGGGGCAGCAGCAGCACCAGGATCCCCGCTGTGATCTCGAGGACCCCGACCCCCTCCATGATCTGGTGCGGCGTGCCGGGCAGGAAGTTGGAGAAGCCGACCCACAGGTAGCGGGTCCACGGGACCATCCAGTTGAAGAACTTGTCGACGCCGAAGACGATCGGCGCCACCACGAACGCCAGGCGCAGGATCAGGTAGGCCTGGTAGCCGGGGTCCGCCAGCCGCCGCTCGTGCACGGGCGGGGCGTCCAGCACGCGCAGCGGACGGGGAAGGTTCCACTCGTGTCCACGGTGCTCCTGCAGGGGGGTGGCGGTAGCCATGGTCGGCCTCCTCGGTCTGTCGATGGGTTCGGTAAGGGTTTCTATAGACGACTAACTTTGACTTTAGAACCCGGGACCCATTGCGTCAAGGATTTTCTGTTTTAGAATTGGGAGCGTGGAAGACCGTCCCGACCTGGCCGCCGCCGCTGCTCTCCACGAGCCCCTCCGCCGCCGGGTCTACGCCTACGTGACCGACCAGCCCGACGCCGTGGGCCGGGACGAGGCCGCCGGCGCCCTGGGGGTGGCCCGCTCGGTGGCCGCCTTCCACCTCGACAAGCTGGCCGAGGTGGGCCTGCTCGAGGTCGAGTTCCGCCGCCCCCCGGGCCGGAGCGGTCCCGGCGCCGGCCGGCCCGCGAAGCTCTACCGCCGGGGCACCGGGGAGCTGACGATCCACCTGCCCGAGCGGCGCTACGAGCTGGCCGGCCGCCTCCTCGCCGGGGCGGTGGCCAAGGCGGAACAGACCGAGGCGGCCCCCGCCGAGGCCGCAGGCGAAGAGGCACGCGAGCACGGCCGGCGCGTCGGCCAGGAGGCGCGGGCGGGGCTCGCCCGGCGGCGGGCCCCCGGCCTCGACGCGGTGACGACGGCGCTGGCCGACGAGGGCTACGAGCCGCTGGTCGAGGGTCGCTCGGTCGTGCTGCGCAACTGCCCGTTCCACGCCCTGGCCGAGGCCCAGCGCGAGCTGGTGTGCGGGATGAACGTCGAGCTGGTGCAGGGCCTGATCGAGGGCATGGGCGCCAAGGGAGTCGAGGCGCGCCTCGATCCCACGCCGGGGCGCTGCTGCGTCCGGGTGGAATCACACCAGCGGCGCTGAACGCCCTGTCAGACTGGCCACGGATGAGCCTGCCGTTCGAGTCCCTGTACCGCCACGGCTTCGCCCGGCTGGCCGTGGGGGTGCCGACGGTACGGGTGGCGGACCCCGAGCACAACGCCGACCGCACGATCGAGCTGGTCCGCCAGGCCGCGGCCGACCACGCCGTGCTGTGCGTGCTGCCCGAGCTCGGGCTGTCGGCCTACTCGGCCGACGACCTGTTCCACCAGGACGCCCTCCTGTACGCGGTTGAGCACGCCCTGGCCCGGGTGGTGGACGAGACGGCGGAGCTGCCGACGGTGGTGGCGGTGGGGGCCCCGCTGCGCGTCGACGGGCGGCTGTTCAACTGCGCCGTCGTCGCCCACCGCGGCCAGGTGCTCGGGGTAGTACCGAAGAGCTACCTGCCCGGCTACCGCGAGTTCTACGAGAAGCGCCAGTTCGTGGCGGCGCGCGACGCGGTGGAGGGCGAGATCAGAGTGGCGGGGCAGAGCGCCCCCTTCTCCCCCGGCCTGCTGTTCGAGCCGACCGACGTCGAAGGCCTGGTGCTGCACTTCGAGATCTGCGAGGACGTGTGGGTCCCCACTCCCCCGTCGAGCTACGCCGCCCTGGCCGGAGCAACGGTCCTGGCCAACCTGTCGGCGTCCAACATCGTCATCGGCAAGGCCGACTTCCGGCGCCTGCTGTGCGAGTCGCAGTCGGCGCGCTGCATGGCCGCCTACCTGTACGCCGCCGCCGGGGCGGGCGAGTCGACTACCGACCTGGCGTGGGACGGCCACGCCCTGATCGCCGAGAACGGGGACATCCTGGCCGAGTCGCAGCGGTTCCTGACCGAGAGCCAGCTGGTGACCGCCGACGTCGACCTACTGCGGCTGCGCGCCGACCGCACCCGCCAGACCAGCTTCTCCGACGCCGCCCACGACCATGCCGACCGGGTGGCACGCACGCGGCGGGTGCGCTTCGTGCTCGGCGTGCCGGCCGAGCCGGTCGAGCTGCGCCGGCCGATCTCGCGCTTCCCGTACGTGCCGGCCGATCCCGCGCGCCTGGCCGAGCGCTGCGCCGAGGTGTACCACATCCAGGTCGAGGCGCTGGCGACGCGGCTGGCCGCCACCGGCATCGACCACATGGTGATCGGCGTCTCCGGTGGACTCGACTCCACCCAGGCGCTGATCGTGTGCGCCAAGGCCGCCGACCGCCTGCAGCTGCCGCGCACCAACGTGCTCGCCTACACCATGCCCGGCTTCGCCACCACGTCGGCCACGCTCGCCAACGCCCACGCCCTGATGAAGGCGCTCGGGGTGACCGCTCACGAGATCGACATCCGCCCCTCGGCGCTGCAGATGCTGGCGGACCTCGACCACCCCGCCGCGACCGGTGAGCCGGTCTACGACACGACCTACGAGAATGTGCAGGCGGGAGAGCGCACGTCGCACCTGTTCCGGCTGGCCAACCGCCACCACGCCCTGGTCGTCGGGACGGGGGACCTGTCGGAGCTGGCTCTCGGCTGGGCCACCTACGGCGTCGGGGACCAGATGTCGCACTACAACCCCAACGCCTCGGTGCCGAAGACGCTGATCTCGTACCTCATCCGGTGGGTGGTGGACTCCGGGGAGCTGGGACCCGAGGCCGAGGACGTGCTGCTGGCCATTCTCGGCACCGAGATCTCCCCCGAGCTGGTGCCGGCGGTGGAGACCGAGTCGGGCACCCGCCTGCAGAGCTCGGAGGAGGTGGTGGGCCCCTACGAGCTGCAGGACCTCCACCTCTACTACGTGCTGCGCTTCGGCTACCTGCCGAGCCGGGTGGCGTACCTGGCCCACCACGCCTGGCGGGACAGGGAGTCCGGCGTCTGGCCCGAGCTGCTCCCGCTCGACCGCCGCAACCAGTACGACCTGCCCACGATCAAGCGCTGGCTCGCCGTGTTCCTCCGCCGCTTCTTCGAGACATCGCAGTTCAAGCGCTCGGCCCTGCCCAACGCCCCCAAGGTCGGCTCGGGCGGCTCCCTGTCCCCCCGCGGCGACTGGCGGGCGCCCAGCGACGCCACCGCCACCACCTGGCTGGACGAGCTGGACCGCAACGTCCCCGGCTGACGGTCGCCGATCAGAGGGTTATCTCGACCAAGCTGGCGCATCGGGTATTGACGCCGGCCCGGAAAGGTCGCATAGTGGCTTTCGTGCCTATAGCAGCCACTCGACCACTATGCGTGGCAAGACGCTGAGGGACAGCGGTCCGGGCCGGCGCCTCGCCGCCCGGGCCCTGGCCACCGGACCGGGCCGGCGCCTGGTCGACGAACTCGTCCGGCTGGCGGGCGAGCCCCGCCCCGGTGCCCAGGGGGTCCCCGACGATCCGGAGTCGCTGGAGCACCGCCGCCGCATCCAGGCGGTGCTCAACATCGGCGACAGCCTGCGGATCGTCTACCAGCCGATCGTCGAGCTCGGCTCCCTCCGGGTCGTCGGCTACGAGGCGCTGTCCCGCTTCGACAACGACCGGCCGGCCGACCAGTGGTACGACGAGGCCCACGCCGTCGGCTTGGGCGTGG
>DASUHN010000083.1 GCA_036273495.1 Acidimicrobiales bacterium
CCCGGCCGGGGGGACGACACCCGCCAGTGGACCCCGCCCGAGTGGGGCGGGGAGAGCCCCACGTTCCTGTCGGCCAACCGCAACAAGCGCAGCGTGGCCGTCGACCTCGACACCGCCGAGGGCGTCGAGGTGGTGCGCCGGCTGGCCCGGCAGGCCGACGTCCTCGTCGAGACGTTCCGGCCCGGCTCCCTCGCCAAGCGGGGCCTCGGCTACGAGCAGCTCGAGCCCGAGCGCCCGGGGTTGATCTACTGCACCATCTCCGCCTACGGGGCCAGGGGACCGATGTCCGGCGCGCCGGGCTACGACCCCGTCCTGCAGGCGGCCACCGGGATCATGAGCATGACCGGTGAGCCCGACCGCTCCCCCGTGCGCTTGGGGATCGGCGCCATCGACCTCGGGTCCGGGCTGTGGGCGGTGGTCGGCATCCTCTCGGCCCTGGCCCGCCGGGCCGGGGACGGGCGGGGCTGCCGCCTGGAGGGGAGCCTGTACGAGACCGGGGTTTGGTGGATGTCGTACCACCTGGCCGGGTACCTGGCCTCGGGAGTGGTGCCGGAGCGGTCGGCCACGGGCACGCCGTTCATCGCCCCCTACGAGGTGTTCCCCACGGCCGAGGGTGAGCTGATGGTGGCCGCCGCCAACGACAACCTCTTCCGGTCGCTGGTCGGGGCGCTCGAGCTCCCGGACCTGGCCGGGGACCACCGCTTCACCACCAATCCGCTGCGGGTGGCGAACCGCGACGAGCTGCGGCGGCTGCTGCGGCCCCGCTTCGTCACCCGGTCGGCGGCGGAGTGGGAGAAGGTGCTGGCCGACGCCAACGTCCCCTGCAGCCGGGTGCGGACCGTGGCCGACGTGGTCGACGACGAGCAGACCGCCGAGCTGGGGCTGCTCACCGGCTTCCCCCATCCCGCCGTGCCCGATCTGCGGTTGGTCGACACCCCGGTGTCGGCCGACGGCGCCCGCGCCACCCACCGCCTGCCGCCACCCCTCCTGGGCCAGCACACCGACGCCGTGCTGGCCGAGCTGGGCTACACCGCCGCCGAGGTGGCCGCCCTCCGCCGTTCCGGGGCGGTGGCCTGAGAGGTCAGGCCGGCCCGAAGCGCGGGACCTTGCTCTGGCCCGCGGGCTGGAAGACGATCGTGACCGGGTCCCCAATGCCCAGGGTGTCGAGGTCGGCGCCCACGATGTTGGTGAGCACCCGCGGCCCCTCCTCCAGCTCGACGTAGGCCACGACGTAGGGGGCGTGCTCGGAATACGGGCCCATGCCCCGGTGGCTCACGGTGAAGCTGTAGACCGTGCCCCGGCCGCTGGCGGGCACCCACTCCACCCCCTTCGGGGAGTGGCACTGCGGGCAGAACGAGCGCGGGTACCAGATGAACGTGGCACAGCCGCGGCAACGGGGCAGCACCAGGCGGTCCTCGGCCGCCGCCTCCCAGAACGGGGCGTCCTCCGGGGTCGGGTCGGGACCGAAGGCGGGCAGCTCGGCGACGGTGGTCACGCGTCCTCCCTTCCGAGGATCAGCGTGGCGCTGCCCATGCGCGTGCCGAGCGAGCCCCCGGTGCCGTGGACCAGGGCGATCTCGCAGTCCGGCACCTGCACCGGAGGGTGGGCCTCGCCGCGCAGCTGGCGCACCGCCTCGATGATCTTGGTCATGCCCCCGCGGTTGGCGGGGTGGTTGTTGCAGAGACCGCCGCCGTCGGTGTTGAACGGCAACTTGCCGTACGGCGCAACCAGCGCGCCGTCCGACACGAAGCGACCACCTTCGCCCTTGGCGCAGAAACCGAGGTCCTCGATCGTCTCGACGACGGTGATCGTGAACGAGTCGTAGATCGAGGCGTAGTCGACGTCCCCGACCGCCACTCCCGCCTCGTCCAGGGCACGGGGCCCCGACCAGACGGCGCCGCTGTAGGTGAGGTCGATGCGGCCGTTGTCGGTGTGCTTGGGCGCCTCCCCGTGGCCCAGCACCTTGGCCGTGCGCCGGGGGAGGTCCCGCGCCACCTCGGGGCTGACGAGAACCACCGCCCCGCCCCCGTCGGTGACCACACAGCAGTCCATGCGGCGCAGGGGGGAGCTGACCATCGGCGAGTCGAGCACCTCCTCGACGGTCACCGCCTTGCGCAGGAAGGCGTCGGGGTTGTGCTGGGCGTGCAGCGACGCCGCCACCTTGATCTCGGCCAGCTGCTCGCTGGTGGTGCCGAACTCGTACATGTGGCGCTGGGCCGCCAGGGCGTAGCCGCCCACTGCTCCCGGCATGCCCTGCCAGCGCTCGAAGTTGGACTCGGGGGCGTTGGCCATCCGCCCCGCCGCCCCGGGATAGGCCCCCCCGGTGCGCGGCTTGCCCGCCAGGGTCACCAGCGCGACCTGGCACTTCCCCTCGGCGATGGCGGCGGCGTGGCCGGCGTGGACGACGTAGGAGGAGCCGCCGGTCTCGGTGCTGTCGACGTACGAGCACCGCAGCCCGAGATACTCGGCCATCGACAGGGGTCCGAAGCCGGGGGCGTCCCCGGCACAGAAGTAGGCGTCGACGTCCCCGAAGCCGAGGCCGGCGTCGGCCAGCGCCCCCGCCGCCACCTCGGCGTGGATCTGGGACACGCTGAGATCGGGCAGCTCCCGGCCCGGGTGCTCGAACGCCCCGGCGATGAAGGCCTTGCCGCGGATGGTCACCCGGATGACCGTAGTAGCCGGCGGTACTTTGGCGGCAATGCCACCGGACCCCGAAGACACCCCGGCCCCCGCCGATCGGACGGTCGACGCCGTCCTGTTCGATTTCGGGGGCGTGTTCACCCTCTCCCCGTTCGACACCGTCGCGGCGGCGGGCAAGGAGCTGGGCCTGGAGGAGGGAGTGGCCTTCGATCTCTGCTTCGGCCCGTACGACCAGGACGGTGACCATCCGTGGCACCGGCTGGAACGGGGGGAGCTGACCCTGCTCGACGCGCGGGATGCACTGGCCGAGCTGGCGCGGGGCCGGGGGTTCGACCTCGACCCGCTCTCGTTGCTGCTCGGGCAGCGGCCCGAGGACGTGCAGCGCGACGAGGTCGTGGACCGGGCCCGGCGGGTGCGCGCCACCGGAGTCCGCACGGCCTGCGTGACCAACAACGTGGCCGAGTTCGGGCAGGCGTGGCGCGGGATGATCCCGGTCGACGAGCTCTTCGACGTGATCGTGGACTCGTGCCGGGCCGGCGTGCGCAAGCCCGACGCCCGCATGTTCGAGCTGGCGCTGGCCGAGCTGGCCGTGCCCGCCGGCCGGGCCGTGTTCCTCGACGATCACCCCTCCAACGTGGCGGCCGCCACCCGGCTCGGCATCCGCTCGATCCTGGTGGGGCCCGACCGGGTGGCGGCGTTCGACGAGCTCGACGTGCTGGTGGGGCTGCCGCCGCCGGCCCGGTCGCCCAGCGCCGAGGAGGGAGCGGTATGCGCGCCGTAGTCCTCGACGGGCCGGGTGCCGTGAGCGTGCAGGACGTACCCGACGCCGGCCTGCTCGGAGCCGACTCCGCGGTCGTGCGCGTCGACGCCACCGCCATCTGCGGGTCCGACCTGCACCTGTACCACGGCCAGGGCGGCGCTCCGGGCACCCGCCTGGGCCACGAGTTCGTCGGCACGGTCGAGGAGGTCGGGCCGGGGGTGCGCACCGTCTCCCGCGGCGACCGTGTGCTCGTGTCGGGTGTCATCGGGTGCGGGCGCTGCCCCGACTGCCTGGCCCGCGACCCGGGGGTGTGCCGCAACAACGGCCTGGCCGTGTTCGGCACCGGTACGGCGCTGCCCGGTGGTCAGGCCGAGGCGGTCGACGCGTCGGCGGGGGACACAGTGGGGCGCGTGCAGGAGCTGACCGGAGGACGTGGCGCCGAGAGCGTGATCGAGGCGGTGGGTGCCGACCAGACCGTTTCCGACGCGATCATGTGCGCGGCGCCGGGGGGAACGGTCTCGGTCGTGGGGGTCAACCTCGGGATGGCCTTCCCGTTCCCGATGGCGCTGGCGCTGATGCGCCGGCTGACCTTCCGGGTGACGCTCGCATCCATCCCCGGCACGTGGGACAGCCTGGTGCCGCTGATCGCCTCGGGCCGCCTGCATCCCGAGGACGTGTTCACCCATCGCCTGCCCCTGTCGGCCGCGGCCGACGCCTACCGGATCTTCGACTCGCGCACCGACGGGGTGCTGAAAGTCCTTCTGGACCCGGCCGGATGACGGCCTACGTGGTCATCGACGTCCAGAGCACCGACGAGGCGAAGGCGGCGCGCTACCGGGAGCTGTCCGGTCCCAGCGTCGAGCGTCACGGGGGCCGGTTCCTGGTGAGAGGCGGCCCCTTCGACGTGCTCGAAGGAGACTGGGTCCCGACCCGACTCGTGATCGTCGAGTTCGCTTCGGTCGAGGCGGCACGCGAATGGTACGAATCGGAGGACTACCTGGAGGCCCGGGCGGTCCGCGCCGGGGCCGGAGCCTGGAGGATGGTCGTCGTCGACGGGCTCAGCTAGCGCGCGCCGCTAGAGGACTGCCGGAGCTTCTGTCGAACATCTGATCAGGACGGACACCGACAGGAGACGTCATGACGT
This sequence comes from Acidimicrobiales bacterium, assembly GCA_036273495.1. Taxonomy (NCBI): domain Bacteria; kingdom Bacillati; phylum Actinomycetota; class Acidimicrobiia; order Acidimicrobiales; species Acidimicrobiales bacterium. Next base: position 4,545 of record DASUHN010000083.1, read on the forward strand.
GCAGCCGCTGCGGTGACCGGGACCACCAGCCCGGTGTGCAGCCCGACCTGCACGTCGACACCGTGACCGTGCGCGTGAACGAGACCGTCGAGCTGATGCGCGTGCCGCTGTGTGCCTTCTGCCGCACCGTGCTCACTGCCGCCATGCAGCAGGCGCTCACGCCCCCGAGCCGGCCCGCGGCCTGAGCCTCCCCTTACCGGCGCCGTCGGTCGGGTCGGCGGGGCCGTAGACGCCGACGAGCTCCCGGGCGATGCGGCCCAGGTGCTCCCGCGCCTCGGGCGGCCCCACCACCTCGATGCGCCGGCCGAACCCGGCCAGCTGGGCCGCCAGCACCTCGACGTCGTGACCCTTGACGACGACAGGCACCCGACCGTCCTCAGCCGGGGCCCCCACCTCGACCTGGCGCTCGAATATCCACCGCAGGATCTCCACCAGGTCGGGGTCGGCCAGGGCTGAGACGGCGGCGGGGGACCGCAGCTCGTCGACCCGCTCCACGACGTGCTGCCAGGTCTCGGCCAGGTCGAAGCCGTCGGGGCGCACGACCGCCTCCCCCGTCTGCTCCACCGAGGTCACCCTCCCGACCCGGAAGGTGCGCATGCCCTCCTCGGTGCCCGCCACGAGGTACCAGACGGTGCCTTTGAGGGCCACCCCCAGCGGGTCGACGATCCGCACGGTCGCCTTGCCGCCGCGGTCGGTGTAGCCGAGACGCACCCGCCTGCCGTCGGCGGCGGCCTCCTGGAGGGCGTCGAGGTGGACGGGGCGACCGGTCCGCCGTCTCTGCCCCCACCCACCGGGGTCGACGACGATCGAGGCGGCCGACGCCTCCGCCCGTTCCCGGAAGGGCTCGGGCAGGGCGCGCACCAGCTTGCGGAGCGCGGCCCGCAGCTCGGGAGTGGCGTCGGCGGCCGGCCCCGCCACCAGGAACAGGGCCCGGGCCTCGGCGGCCGACAGCCCGGACAGGTCGGTCCGCCCGCCTCCGAGGAGGCGCCAGCCCCCTGCCCGGCCCCGCTCGGCGTACACGGGCAGCCCGGCCGCCGACAGCGCCTCGAGGTCCCGGCGGGCGGTGCGCTCGGAGACCTCGAGCTCCTCGGCCGCCTCGCCGGCGGTGAGGCGCTGGCGCTGCTGCAGGAGCAGCAGGAGCGAGACCAGCCGGTCGGCGCGCACCCCGTCATCGTGCCACCAAAACAGGCCAGAGGATGACCGCTTAAGAGGCGCATGCTGCGCCGGGACGGATCACCCACGGCGCTGTCCCCCGATGAGTTGGCCGGGCCCGAGCCGTCCGACCGACGAACCCGAAAAGGAGTCCCGAATGCAGTCGCCCCCCGACAATTCCGCCGATCCCCGGCGCTGGAAGGCGCTGGCCGTCCTGGCCCTCATCCAGTTCATGCTGGTCCTCGACATCACGGTCGTGAACGTGGCCCTGCCCCGGATCCAGCACGACCTGGCGTTCTCGCGGGCGGGGCTGGCGTGGGTGGTGAACGGCTACGTCCTGGCGGCGGGCGGGCTGTTGCTGCTGGCGGGGCGGTCCGCCGACCTGCTCGGGCGCAGGCGGCTGTTCCTCATCGGCGTGGCGGTCTTCGCCGTCGCGTCGGCGCTGTGCGGGGCGGCGGTCGCTCCCGGCATGCTGGTCGGGGCCCGCTTCCTCCAGGGTGCCGGAGAGGCCATGGCGGCGCCGGCGTCGCTCGGTCTCATAGCCCTGCTGTTCCCCCATCCGGCCGAGCGGATGAAGGCGCTCGGCATCTGGGGCGGAATAGCCGGCCTCGGCGGCACGTCGGGCACGGTGATCTCCGGGGCCCTGACCGACCTCGCGTCGTGGCGGTGGATCTTCTTCGTGAACCTGCCGGTCGCGCTGTTCGCCCTGCTGGCCGTGCCCCGACTGGTGGCCGAGAGTCGGATGACCCGCGGCGCCCGGCGGCCCCGGGTGGCGGGGGCGCTCATCGGCACCGCCGGTCTGGTGGCCGTCGTCGACGGCCTCCTGGGCGCGGCGACGCACTCGTGGGGCAGCGCCAACGTGCTCGTCCCGTTGCTGGCCGGCGCAGTCCTGCTGGTGACGATGGTCCGCATCGAGGCCCGATCCGGGGCTCCCCTCATCCCCGTCGAGTTCTTCACCAACCGCACGCGGGTGGTGACGAACTTCGTGACCCTGTTCTTCTCGGCTTCCTTCTTCAGCTATTTCTTCCTGCTGACTCTGTTCGAGCAGCAGGTGCAGGGCTACTCGCCTCTGCGCGGCGGCCTCTCCTACCTGCCCTTCGGGATCTCGATCAGCGCCGGGATCGGCGTGAGCACGGCGCTGATGCCCCGACTCGGTGCCCGCGCCATGCTCGGCACCGGCTTCTTCGGTTGCGCGGTCGGGCTGGCGCTGGCGAGTGGCATCGCGCCGGGGTCCTCGTACGGGGCCGGGATCCTGCCCGGCATGATCGTGCTCGGGCTGTTCTCCGGCGTCAGCTTCCCCGCCATCGGCAACAGCGCCCTGCACGGGGTGACCGGCGAGGACTCGTCCCTGGCGTCCGGAGTGCAGAGCGCCATGCAGCAGATCGGTGGCGCGGTAGGTCTGGCGTGCCTGGTGACGCTGGCCCTGCGTCACGCCGCCGGCCAGGTCCACCACGGGGTCCCCGCCGCCGCGGCCGCCGTGCACGGCTACGTCCTGGCCTTCCGGATCGGGACCGTGCTCCTGGCGGCGGCCGGCGTGATCGCCTTCTCCCTGCTCGACCGGGTGGTGGTGGGCCGGCCCGACGTGGTGACGGAGGCCGGGGCCGGGACCCTCCCCGACACCCTGGCCCCGGTGCCCGCCGGCGGGTGAACCCCGGGGCGCGGCTCCTGGCCGCTGTTCACCTGCCGGCCAGGAGGCCACGCCCCGAGCGGCCCGCTGCTTAGATTCCGCCGGTGGGCGAGACCATGGGGCGGCGGCGGTTCCTGCAGATGGCGGCCGCGGGCGGAGTCGGGGCCACCGTCCTCGGGCGGTCGAGCCTGGTCGAGGCGCTCACCGCCACGGCGGCGGGACCGTGTCCGCCGGCGTCGCTGGCCGACATCGACCACATCGTGATCTTCATCCAGGAGAACCGGTCCTTCGACAACTACTTCGGGGCCTACAAGGGGGTACGCGGGTTCGACGACCGCACCGCCCCCGGCGGCGTTGGCGCCTTCCGGCAGGCCTACCGCCAGCCGGCGCAGCCCACCGGGATCCCCAACCCGATGCTGCCGTTCCGGATGGACACGACGGTGACGGCGGTCCCGCACCAGGGGCAGTGCACCAACGACGTCGAGCACCAGTGGGCGGGGGCGCACGACAGCTGGAACGGCGGGGCCAGCGACAACTGGATGAACAGTCACCTGGCCACCGAGGCCGACCCGCGCCAGGCCGCGGTGACCATGTCGTACTACCAGCGGGCCGACCTGCCGTTCTATTACACGCTGGCCGACCACTTCACTGTTTGCGACAACTACTTCTGCTCGGTCATCGGAGGGACCGATCAGAACCGCCTCTACTCGATCACCGGCACCATCGACCCGGACGGTTGGGACGGAGGCTGCACCTTCTTCGACACCAAGGTGGGAACGGTTCAGACGCCGGGCGCCGACCTGGGGGCCGGCGGCCGCTGGGTGCCGTACCCCCAGATGCTGTCCCGGGCCGGCATCTCGTGGAAGGTCTACGGCACCCCGGACGGTCAGCTCGGGGACAACGTGCTGCGGTACTTCCCGCAGTTCCGGCCGGCGGGAGGCGACCCGTCCCTGTCCGTCCCCGCCTTCGGCTCGAACTCCTTCCCCGCCGACTTCGCCGCCGACTGTCAGGCCGGCACTCTCCCGCAGGTCTCCTGGCTCCTGGCCGACCTCCCCGACACCGAGCACGCCCCTGCTCCCGTCGAGTGGGGCGAGAGCATCGTGCACACCGTGCTGTCGGCCCTGGTGACGTCGGGCGTCTGGTCGCGGTCGGTCATGTTCCTCACCTACGACGAGAACGGCGGCTTCTTCGACCATGTGCCGCCCCCGACGGCTCCACCGGGAACGCCGGGGGAGTACATGAACCAGGCGGCGCTCACCTCCGCGGCCCGGAAGGAGGCCACGACGGTCGGGGGCGTGGACATGAGCCACGGCCCGATCGGGCTGGGGTACCGGGTGCCCACCCTCGTGGTCTCTCCCTTCTCGAGGAACCCGGATCCGTCCGGGGGGCCGCTCGTCTGCTCGGACCGCTTCGACCACACGTCGCTTCTCCGCTTCGTCGAGACCTGGTCACAGGCCCGCGGGCACCCCGCCCGCATACCCGGCCGCGACCCCTCCACCCGCTCTCCGGGACTGAGCGCCTGGCGCCGCCAGGCCGTCGGTGATCTGACCTCGCCCTTCAGCTTCGGCGCCCAGCCCGACGCCTCGGTCCCCACCGCCGTCTTGGCGGTCGTGCCCAACCGGGTCGACCCGGCCGTCCTGACCCAGTGCGTGGTCACGGGCACGGTCGGGAGTGAGTCGAGCGGGACCGAGCCCATCGTCCAGGATCCCGTCGTCCCGACCACGGCGGCCATGCCGGCCCAGGAACGCCTCGTCTCCCCGGTGCGCCGGCCGCAGCTGGCCGCCTGCGCGACCGGGACGTCGGCCGTCCCGGTAGGCGCGGGTACCGGCTCGGGCCCCGGTGGCGCCTCGGGCTCCTCCGGCACCCGGGGGTCGCTCCCGGCCACGGGCGGGCTCTCGCCGCTGTCGGCGGGCGGGTTGTTGGGGCTGGGGGCGGTGGCGGCCCTGGCCCTCCGGCGCCGGCTCGGGCCGGGTCCTGCTCCCCGACCTGGGCAGGCCGAGGTTCAGCCGGACTGAACCGTCCGGTCTACTGGTCTACTGGTCTACTGGGGGGCCAGCAGCTCCTTCTCCCGCTCGATGAGCTGGCCCCAGAGGGCCTGATCCTCGACCGAGAGCGGGGCGAGCAGACGGCGTTCGACGAGCTTTTCGAGCAGCAGCCGGACCTCCCTCAGGTCCAGTCCGTCCGCCTCCTCATCCACGACAAAAAAGGCGTCCGCCGCGCCCGGGGTGCTCGGCGCCATTGCTCGGCCTCCCTCCTGGCGAGACGTGCTGTACCCCGCCAGAGCGGTGTTCATGCACGGAACGTGGAGGGTCGTGTACGGGCGGTGCGGGGACGGAGAACCGGCCATGCGGCGAACCTCGCCAAGGTGGATCAGACTGGGCGGGAAGGGTCCTCTCGCTTGGCGTGAGCCGCGGTGGCATCCGGCCCCTGGGGCCAGATCTCGACCCAGGTCCAGACGACGAACACCATGGCCGCGGCCACCCAGCCGAAGAGCGGGGCGGCGACGGCAGCCGGACTGAAAGCGACGCCAGAGCCGACAACCAGTCCCACGACGCTGCCGACCAGGACCCGGGTTCGGGCTCGGGTTCCGTGACTGGGGCGCAAGAGTGGCCGTTATCCCCAGCCGGTCGTTGGCAGAACCACACGGATGTCATCCCGGTTCCACCGTCAGTCGCGGCGGCCTCAGCGGACTGCCACCGCACTTCGGCTCGGCTAGGAGGTACGACACCGAAGGCCAGAGGTGGTGACGATGAGCCGGCCGATAGGCGGGATCCTGTGAGACGCCCTCTCGGGCGTCCCGGTGGCCATCCATCTGTGCGGCCTACCTGGGGACTGCCCCTTTCGGGGCCGGGCGGGCCGCCCTGTCCCACGCTTGGCCTTGCTCCGGGTGGGGTTTGCCTAGCCGTCCCGGTCACCCGGGACGCTGGTGCGCTCTTACCGCACCGTTTCACCCTTGCCTGTGCGCCCGGAGGCGCCATCGGCGGTCTGTTCTCTGTGGCACTTTCCTGCGGGTCACCCCGACTGGCCGCTAACCAGCACCCTGCCCTGCGGAGTCCCGACCTTCCTCGACCCGGTCCAGGCCGGGCCGCGGCCACCTGGCCGGCTCACCGTCGGTAGCCATCCTCCCACAGGCGGGGGGAGCGGTCCGGGGCGGGTGGCGCAGGTGGCAGAATAACAAGCGTGTCATTCGGGGCCGGGCCAGTGTCACAGCCCGCTGCCACCCTCGATCGGGTGACGATCGCGGCGGCGGAGCGGGACTCCCTTTCGGAGGTGGCTGGCCGGCTGGCCGGCATCCTCCTCGGGCGGGACCGGACGGTCAGCGATCCGTCGGCGTCCGAGCTCGAGTTCGAGCCGGTCCTCGAGCCCCGCCGGCTCGAAGCCCCCGGCCGGCCCCCCGAGGTGTGGGCGGTCGACGGCGGGCAGGCCCTGGTGGCCGACGCCCGGTGCCTCCAGGTCTTCGTGACCCGGAGCGCACTGGTCTGTTTCCGGGACGGGCGCTGCGTGGTGGAGGAGGAAGGACCGCTGCATGCCCACCTCCTGGGCACCGGGGAGGCCGGAGGTCAACGCACCCCGGACCTTCCGGAGGGGGCGCCGGTGGACGTCAACCTGCTCCGGGACCGGGAGGAGTGGATGGCGGTGGCCGCCGCCGTCGACCGGGCGGTGCCGGGTTCCGTCGTCCTCGTGGACGGTGACCTCGTCCCGGACTGGCGGATCCCCGCCGACGTGGTGCCCGGCATCATCGAGAGGGCGGTGGCACGCGGGGTGTCCCTCGCCGCGGTAACCAAGCACTCCTCGCTGGCCCGGGGCGGCGCCCCGTTGATCGGCCAGCTGGAGCTCGAGGCCGCCCAGCTGTTCGGCCCCCGTACCCGCTGGTGGGTCCCGGTCGGTCGGACCCGTGAAGGGTCGAGGTGGCCCGACCTGCAGGTCGTCGTGGCCCGGCTGGACCCCGACGCCCGCTACGCCTTCCGGGTCGACCTGCCGTCGGGATCGGATCCGGAGGCGGTCCTCACGACCGTCGCCGGCGTCTCGGACGACGCCGGCTTCCCCGGCTACCCGTACCCGCTCTCGGTGGCCGACCGGCTGGCGGCGTGCCCGGGTTGGCTGCGCGCCGAGACCTGGCTGGCCCTCGACGAGGCCCTGGAGCAGGCCGGCGTCTCCGCGGAGACGCGCGAACGGGCCTTCGACGACCGGCACCGGATGATGGAACGGCACGGATGAGGGGGTCACGACCATGACCGAGATACGCGGCCGGCTGTTCGGGCGCAACGTGCTCGAGGCCACGTTCCGCGCCGCCCCGGACGAGGATCTGTTCCTCGGTGAGCTGCTGGTAGGTGTGGACGAGGCCACCGGCCGGCGGTACCTGTTCCGGGTCGTCGACGTGACCTACGGGACCGAGCACCGCGAGCCGGGCTGGGCCGAGCGGGTGGCGGGGACCCTGCTGTCCGACGACGCACGCGGCGAGTCCGGGACGCATCCGGTGCACGAGTCGGGGCGGCGGACCTACCGCGTGGCCGAGGCCCGCTGCCTCGGTTACCTGACGCCGGACGGGAGCGCCTTCCGCAAGCCGAAGAGCCTGCCCACCCAGTTCAGCCGGGTGGTGGCCCCGGAGCCCTCCGACTTCGCCTTCCTGGCCAGCCGCATGGGGGACCTGCCCGTGGGCAACCTCCGCAGCGGGGAGGCCGAGGTCGACTTCGAGGTGGGGATACCCGGGGCCAGCCTCGCCAGCCACGTCGGCATCTTCGCCACGACCGGGATGGGGAAGTCGAACCTGATGCGCGTGCTGGCCGGTTCGGTCATGCAGCGCGGCGGCCGCTACGGGTTGCTGATCGTCGATCCCCACGGTGAGTACCGGGGCGCCCTGTCGGCCCACCCGTGGGCCCGTGAGCGTCTGCGCACCTACGCCGCCCGCCCCCTTCCCAACACGTCAGGGCTGCGGGTGAGCGTGGGGGAGCTGTCGGTCGACGACCTGCGCACCGCCTACGAGTGGAGCCGGCCCCAGGAGGAGGCGCTGTTCGAGCTCGAGCGCCACTACGGCGTCGAGGGCCTCGCCTGGCTGGTCGAGCTGGCGCGTGTCGAGGACCTGGCCGGCTTCCGCGACGTGGAGCTCGGGGGGCGCATAGCCCTCAGCACCCTGCAGGTCGTGCACCGCCGGGCCCGTCGCATCGTCGGATTGTCGTGCGTGGCCACCGACCCGAACGTGTCGGTGGGAGCGGCGGTCGTGCGGGACCTGGCCGACGGCAACGTGGTGCTGATCGATGTGAGCGGGCTGGGCTCCACCGAGGAGGTGCTGATCGCGTCCTATCTGGCCCGCCGGGTGATAGGGGAGTGGTCGGCCGCGTACCTGGACGAGCCGGGCCGCCACGACCAGCTGCCGGTCGTCAGCGTCGTGCTCGAGGAGGCCCAACGGGTGCTGTCGGCGGGCGCCGACCGGGAGTCGAACGTCTTCCCGCGCATCGCCCGGGAGGGACGCAAGTTCAAGGTGGGCCTCTGCGCCGTGACCCAGCAGCCCAAGCTCCTCGAGGACGAGCTGCTCAGCCAGTTCAACACCTTCTTCATCCTCGGCCTGGCCGACGAGAAGGACCGCAACATCCTGCGCTCGTCGTCGAAGCAGGACCTGTCGGCCCTGGGACCGGAAATCCAGACCCTGATGCCGGGGGAGTGCCTCATCGCCAACCTCGAGGCGCCTTTCGCGGTGCCGGCCACCATCCACCTCTACGAGGACGTGGTGCGGAGCACGCCGCCCCCGCCCGCCCCGCGGCCGGTCATGGCGGCCAACGTGGCCGCCCTGGTGGACTGAGGCCCGGTCGTGAGGGTCGCAGCCATCGGGGACGCCCACCTGGGCCGCTCGTACTACCCGGCCACCACCCCGGAGGGGGTCAACCAGCGCGAGGCGGACTTCGAGCGCTCCTTCGAGGACGCCGTGGATCTGGCCCTCGCCCAGGAGCCCGACGTGATCGTGTGGCTGGGGGACGTGTTCGACCACCCCCGTCCCACCTTCCGGTCCTTCCGGGTGGCTCAGCGGGCCCTGACGCGCATCCGGGAGCACGGCGTCGGAGCGGTGTTGATCTCGGGCAATCACGACACCCCCCGGCTGCCCGGCACGGGTAGCCCGTACTCGGCGCTGGCCGATACGTTCCCGGACTTCCACTTCGCCCACCGCCTCTCCTACGAGCGCTTCGAGCTGTCCGGGCTCGTCGTTCACGCCGTGCCGCAGATGCTGACCGTCGAGGCCACCCTCGACGCCCTCGACGAAGCCGACCGGAGCCGCTCGCTCACGGCGTCCAATCTGCTGCTCACCCACCCACGCGTGACCCAGGTCGAGCCGCGCTACAGCGACATCAACGAGATCGAGGTGGATGCCGGCCGGCTGAGGTCCGATTTCGTGCTGCTCGGCCACTACCACTTCCACACCCAGGTCGCGTCCGGCATCTGGTACGCGGGCTCGACCGACACCTTCTCGTTCGCCGACGACCCGGACAAGGAGAAGGGGATCCTGGTCCTCGACACCGACACGGGACAGTGCCGGCACGTGGCCCTGCCGGGTCGGCGTCCTCTGGTCACGCTGGAGACGGTGAACGCCATCGGCCTGTCACCTGCCGAGGTGCGCCAGCTGGTGCTGGAGCGGGTGGTGCAGATACCGGACGGCGCCGTGGCCCGCCTGTACCTCGACTCGGTGGACCCCGAGGCCTACCGCATGCTCGATCTGGAGGAGGTGCGCGCCGCCGGGGCCGCCGCCCTGCACCTGAAGCTGGAGCCCACATTTGTGGCGGCGGCGTCGATGGTCGAGCTGCCCGACCTGGCGTCGGTGCCGGCGCAGTGGGACCGCTACCTCGAGCGCCAGGACCTCACCGGCTTCGACCGGGACCGCCTGGCCCGCCTCGGCCACGAGTACCTGACCCAGGCGGTGGAGATGTCGTGAGACTCACGCGCCTGTACCTGCGCAACTACCGGGTGTTCGAGGACCCGGTCGAGCTCGAGCTGCCGCCCGGGCTGGTGGGGGTGTTCGGCCCGAACGGGGCGGGCAAGAGCACGCTGCTCGAGTCGATCGTGTGGTCGCTCTGGGGCCGGGCCCGCACCCCGAAGGACGGGATCCGCACGGCGGACGTCAACGCCGACTGCGTGACCGAGGTCGAGTTCGAGCACGAGGGCCATCTCTACATGGTGCGCCGGACGATCTCGGGTCAGAACCACACGGTGCGCGCCCAGGCCCACGCCGACGGGGCGCAGGTGGCCGAGGGGGTCCGGGACGTGGCCACCTACGTCCACTCCGTCCTCGGGATGGACGACGTGGCCTTCCGGGCGTCGGTCTTCGCCGAGCAGAAGCAGCTGGCGGCGTTCTCCTCGCATGCCCCGGCCGAGCGGCGCAAGCTGGTGATGCAGCTGCTCGGGATCACACCTCTCGACGGAGCCCGGGACCAGGCCCGCAAGGATGCCCGGGAGGCGGGTGACCAGCTCGTCCGGCTGCGCACTCTGCTACCCGACCGTCAGGAGATCGGCCGGCAGCTGGCCGAGGCGACCAACCAGGTCGAGCAGGCCGGGAAGGCGGCGGTCGCAACCGCAGAAGCGGCGGACGCGGCCCGGGCGGATGCGGACGCCGCCGAGAGATGCCACCGACTACTGGTCGACACGGGGAAGGAGCACGAGGCCCTGGTGCGGGACGGACGCGCCGTCAAGGAACAGCGCAACGAAGCGGCAGCCCGGGTGGAGCGGCTGACCGCAGAGCTGGCCGAACTGGCCGGCGCCGAGAAGCGCCTCAAGGAGCTGGAGCCACTGGCGGCCGGGCTCCCCGACGCCGAGTGCCGCCTGCAGCTCGTCGAAGCCGCCGGTGCTTCGGGCCGGGCCCTTTCCGCCCTGCCCGATCCCGTTGCGCCACCCGCTCCCGATCCCGACGCCGCCGACGCCGCCCGCGAGGTGGCGGACGAGGACCGGTCCCGGCTGGCGGAGATCAAGGGCCGCCTGGCCGCGGCCCGGGCCGCGGTCGAGCACGCCGAGGAGGTGGTGGCCCGCTCGGCGGCGCTCTCCGGGGAGGAGGCGTGTCCGCTGTGCGGCCAGGAGCTGGAGGAGGCCTTCGAGCAGGTCCAGGAGCACCGCGCCGCCGAGCTGGCCGCCGCCCGGGAGCGGCTGGCCGCCCTCGACGCCGAGCGGAAGGTGGTGGAGGCGCAGGCCAAGGCGTCGGTCGCCGCCGCCGAGCAGGCGCGGCTGGGGTTGGAGGCGGCCCGCAAGGCGTGGGCGGAGCACGAGAAGGTGGCCGAGCGGCGGCGGTCGGCCATCGAGGTGGACCAGGCGGCGCAGTCGGCGCTGGCGGCGGGCCCCCCTGCGGGTTACCCCGCTCCTGACCTCACAGCCGAGCGGGAACGGCTGGTCGAAGCGGTCCGGGCGGGCAAGGACGCCCTCGCCGATTGCGCCCGGGTGCGGGGCCGGCTGGAGCGCCGGGCCGGGGCGGAGGTGGAGCTCCGGGGCGAGCAGGAGAAGGTCCTGGACCTCGACTCGCGCCTGGAGAACCTGCGCGACAAGGTGCGGGCCCTGGCGTTCTCGCCCGACCAGCTGACCGCGGCCGAGAAGATGGCGGTGGAGGCGCGGACATTGAGCGACGCCCGCTCCTCCGAGGCGCAGCGGGCCGCCGGAGCGGCGGCGGCGGCCGCGGCCACGGTCGAGGAGCGCCGGCTCAGGCTGGAGGACGCCGACTCCCAGCACGCCCGGCTGGCCGAGGTCGAAGAGGAGGTGCGCCATCTCGGCCGGCTGGCCGATCTGCTGTCGTCGTTCCGCAACGCGGTCGTGGCCTCGGTCGGTCCTCGTCTGTCGACCCAGGCCGCCGACCTGTTCGGGGAGCTGACCGATCGCGAGTACGACCAGCTGCAGGTCGATCCCGACACCTACGAGATCCAGATCGTCGACCAGGGCGTTGCCTACGGCATGGACCGCTTCTCCGGGTCGGAGACCGACCTGGCCAACCTGGCCCTCCGGGTGGCCATCAGCGAGCACGTCCGGTTCCAGTCCGGAGGGGCGGTGGGGCTGCTCGTGCTCGACGAGGTGTTCGGCCCCCTCGACGAGGACCGCAAGGCGCGCATGCTGCTGGCGCTGGAGAGGCTGCGGGGCCGGTTCCGTCAGGTCCTGGTCGTCACCCACGATCCGGCCATCAAGGAGCAGATGCCGGGGGCGGTCGAGGTGGTGAAGCTGCCGGGGCGGCGGGCCACGGCCCGACTGCTCAACCAGTAGGGCCAGTCGAGACGAGCATGCCCGCCGCCACGCCCACGATCATCGCCTCCAGCATCGGTTTCGACCGCGGGCCTCGCGGTCCGTACGACTGGCGGCCGGGACCCGTCTTCGCCCACGCCGCCGAGCGGGCCCGGTCCGCGGCCCGCCCGCGGCTGTGCTTCGTCACGACGGCGGTCGGAGACGATCCCGTCCTCCGCGCCGCGGTCCACTCCGCCTTCGAGGGCAGCGACTTCGACGTGTCGGTGCTGGCCCTCTTCCCGATGCCGGGCGTCGACGACGTCGCCGGCCACCTCCGGTCCCGGGACGTGATCTGGGTGGGCGGCGGCAGCACGGCCAACCTGCTGGCGGTGTGGGGGGTCCACGGGTTGGGAGAGGTGCTCCGGGACTGCTGGCAGCAGGGTGTGGTGCTCGGTGGTGTGTCGGCCGGCTCGCTGTGCTGGCACACCGGGGGCACCACCGACTCCTTCGGACCCACGCTGGAGCCCATCACGAACTGTCTGGGTTTCGTGCCCTGGTCGAACTGCCCGCATTACGACTCGGAGGAGCAGCGCCGGCCCCTGTACCAGCGGCTGGTGGCCGAGGGCGTACTCGGGGCCGGCTACGCGACCGACGATGGCGCGGCCGTGGTCTACGAGGGGACCGAGGTCGCCGAGGTCGTGGCCGACCGCGAGGGTGCGCACGCCTACCACGTGCAGCCCGGGCCGGACGGCGCCACCGAGACCCGCCTGCCTGCTTCCCGCCTGCGCTGACGGGCGCCCCTTCCGGGCTCACCGAGGACCGCCGCGGGCCCTCTATCGTCCGGTGGCGTGGACACCCGGTTGAGCGACTCCGCCCGGGCGGCCCTGGACCACGCCGAGGAGGAGGCCCGTCGTCTCGGTTCCGGCTTGGTGGGCACCGAGCACCTTCTGCTCGGCCTGCTCGGTGACGGGGGCAACCGGGCCGCCCGTCTTCTCCTGGCGGCGGGGGCCACCCTGGACGGCTGCCGGAGCAAGGTGACCGAGCTGGCCGGCCCGCCCGGCGCCAAGCCGAAGTCGGGCCAGCTCGATCTCACCGATCGGGCCCGCCGGACCCTGGAGCGGGCCGACCGGCTGTCACTTCGGCTCCGGACCGACCATGTCGAGCCCGAGCACATCCTGGTCCCGCTGCTCGACGTCGAGGGACGCGCCGGCCAGGTGCTGCGCGGGGTCGGGGTCGACGTATCGCTTCTCCGTGACGCCGCCGCCAACGACACGACGGCCGCGCCCACGCCCGTGGCTCCCGCGCCCGAGACCGGGACCGCCTCTCCCCGCTGTGGAGGCTGTGGATCGGATCTCAGCGGGGGCCTGGCTCACCGTCCGGTCACCTCCCGCGGGTCCGGGCGGGGATCGATCGAGGTCGTCGTCGTCCACTGCCCGGGGTGCGGCACGACCGTCGGCGTCGTGCCGGGCCCGTCCGCGTGACGCGCCGGAGCTTCAGCCGCCGGCGAGCAGGTCCTCGACGACGAGAGTCGCGGCCGCGGGACAGCCCTTGGTGAACCCGAAGAAGGGCCCGAAGTCCTGGGTGGCCACGAATCCCGGGAGGTAGAGCCCGGCTACCGACGACTGGAAGGTGTGGTCCAGCGACGGGAAGCCGGAGCTGGTCGCCAGTCGGGGGGCCAGCGCCTCCAGGTAGGGCACCCGGGAGATGTCGGCCCGGTAGCCCGTGGCGAGGACGATGCGGTCGACCTCGAGGCGACGACCGTTCGACAGCGTGACCGTGGGGCGGGGCTCGGCAACTGCGTCGACAACCGAGGCCCCGGCCCAGCGGTGGAAGCGGGCGTCACTGATCCGGGGCGTCAGCCACCACTCCAGCGTGAGGCGTCCGACCCGCCAGAACTCGTGGGCGATCTCGTCCCGCCGGGCCTGGTCCAGTGACCGCCACCACCCCGGGGTCCGGATAGTCCGCTCGACGTACCTGTCGACGAACTTCCAGCTGACCCGGTCGAAGTCGGGGACGTCGTGGCGGTGCACGATGTCGATCCGCTCGGCGCCGTGGTCGCCGAACAGGGCGGCCCACTCGTAGGCATTCTGGCGTCCCCCGACGATCAGCACGCGCCCTCCGCTCACGTCGTCGAAGTCGACGACGTCGCAGGTGTGCGCCACCACCTCCGGGGGCAGCGCCGCCGCCCACTCCGGGACGTGCCGGAAGAAGCGGTTGCCGGGTGCGGCCACGACCCGATCGGCGGCGATGGCCCCGCCGTCGCTCAAGTGGGCCACGAACGACCCCCCGGCCTCCTCCAGCCGCTCGACCATCCGGTCGTCAGCGGAGACCCGCTTGTGGGCCTGGAACCAGCCGGCGTAGTCGAGGAACACCGATATCGGCACCGGATCGATCTCGGCGGGGGCGATGTCCCGGTCCTCGAGGAAGGCCTCGAAGGTGTGGATGCCGGACGCGTCCAGGTGCCAGTCCGGACCGGACCGGAGGAACATCCCCGCCGGCATGTTGTCGGTCCAGAATCCCATGGCCCGCCCGAGGACCCGGGTACCGATGCCCCGGGCCATGGCATGGGCGGCCACGGCAACGCCGTAGGGCCCCGCTCCGACGACGAGTAGCTCGGTCCTGTCCGTCACGACCTCCGGGTGCGGGGAGCGGGCTGGTCCGGCCCGGGCTCAGAACTCGATCGAGGAGAGCTCCGGCACGACCTTCTCGGCCCGGGCCCGGGCCTCGAGCCAGCGCTCGCGGTGGGAGCCGGCGCCGGGGCCGGGCTCGATGACCTGGCGGGGGGACCAGGTGGCGGCCAACTCCTCCTCGTCGCGCCACGCCCCGGTGGCGAGTCCGGCCATGAAGGCGGCACCGAGGGTCGTCGCCTCCAGGACCGGCGAGACCTCGACCGGAACGGCGACGGCATCGGCCAGGGCCTGGAGGAACGTGCGGTTGGCGGTCATGCCCCCGTCCACCCGCAACGAGGAGATCGACAGGCCGCTGTCGGCCCCGGCCGCCTCGAGGAGGTCCGCCCCGCGGTGGGCCACGCCCTCGAGGACGGCGCGAACCACCTCGGCCCGGCCCGTGCCGCCGGTGAGGCCGATGAGGGTTCCGCGCGCCCCGAAGTCCCACACCGGAGTGCCCAGGCCGAGGAGGGCGGGGACGAACCAGACGTCCCCGGTGTCCGGGCAGGAGCCGGCCAGGGCGTCGGAGTCGGCGGCCGTGGCGATGATGCCGAGGTCGTCGCGCAGCCACTCCACGGCGGTGCCGGCCGACAGCATGATGGCCTCCAGGCCCCAGGTGATCCGCCGGTCGCGGCGCCAGGCGGCGATCGGAAAGGTCCCGGCGGCCCCCCGCTGGTCGAACGACGGGCGCCGGGCGCCGACGCAGACGTCCAGCATCCCCCCGGTCCCGAACGTGGCTTTGGCCAGCCCGACCCTCGTGCAGCCCTGGCCCACCAGCGACGCCTGCTGGTCCCCGATCAGGCCGGAGATCGGGGGAGCCCCGGGCAGGGCGGTGGCCCGACCGACCTCACCGGTCGAGTCGACGATGGCCGGCAGCACCGCCGGCGGGATGTTGAGGGCCCCGAGGACGGTCTCGTCCCAGCCCCCGCCATCGGGACGGATCAGCCCGGTGGTGCCGGCGTTGGTGGCGTCGGTGACGTGGACGGCCCCCTCCGACAGAACCCAGGCCGTCCACGTGTCGACGGTGCCGAAGCACAGGTCGGCCCGGCGCTCGGGGTCGGCCTGGTCGAGCAGGAACTGGAGCTTGGTGGCGGACATGTTCGGAGCCACCCGCACCCCCTGCTCGCGCGCCATCAGGCACGCCACCACCGTGCGCAGGTCCTGCCACCCGATCCCGGGGCCGACCGGCTCCCCGCTGGCCCGGTCCCACACGACGGTGGACGCCCTCTGGTTGGCGATGCCGACGGCGTCGACCGGGCCGCCCTCGTCGAGGGCCTGGCGGGCCACCGCCAGAGCGGCGTCGGCCATGGCCCGGGCGTCGAACTCGACCAGGCCCGGCGCCGGGGTGCTCGGCAGCACCGGTCGGTGGTGCACGTGGCCGACCGACGCGTCGGGGCGGACGACCGCGCCGCGCACCCCGCTGGTGCCGACGTCGACGACGAGGATGCTCAGGGGATGCCCCGATTGCGCACGCGGTCGGCCCACCACACCGCGGCGTAGCCGCCGAGCACGGCGACGCAGACACACAGGCCTCCGAGCAGGACCACGGCCACGACCACGCCGCCCCGGATGTGGTCGCCCCCTGCCAGGGCGGCCACGACCGAGCCCACCGCCATGACCCCGAAGGCGTAGCCGGCGGCCGCCGCGCTGTGGGACAGGGGAAGGTCACGGGTGCCCCGCGCCGCCACGAAGCCCCCGAGGCCGTAGGCGACGAGCACGATCCCCACCGCGACCAGCCACAGGTTGGACTCCCGCCCCGTCAGGTCCCCGCCCTTGACGGCACGCACGATGATCAGCGTCGGCACCGCCAGCACCAGGATCACGAGCACGGCCTGGCGCAGCCGGCGCCGGTCGAGCAGCGGCGGGGAGGCGCTCAC
>DASUHN010000084.1 GCA_036273495.1 Acidimicrobiales bacterium
GGCCCGGACCGTGGTCGCGGCCGGCCAACCCCAGAACCCGGAGTGGTCGGTGGACCGGCGCTGGCTCGCCTACCTGAACGGGGACCGCCACCAGGTCCACGTGGTGCGCTCCGACGGCACCGACGACCACGCCTTCGGTCCGGAGGGAGTGAGCCGCGGCGGTTACGCGTGGTCTCCCGGTGCCGACGAG
Source organism: Acidimicrobiales bacterium (assembly GCA_036273495.1). Classification (NCBI taxonomy): domain Bacteria; kingdom Bacillati; phylum Actinomycetota; class Acidimicrobiia; order Acidimicrobiales; species Acidimicrobiales bacterium. The sequence goes on from DASUHN010000084.1 coordinate 191, forward strand.
CTGGCCATCGTCCCCCGTACGGGGGGCATCGACCTCGTCTCGGTGCCATCTGCTTCGGTGATCCCCGCCGTGGATCCGACGGTCCCCGTCGAGTCGGTGGCGTGGTCACGCGACGGCGGCCGTCTCGCCTACACCACGCCCGCCGCCCCGGGCCGTCCCACCCGGGTGGTCGTGCTGACGACCGACGGGGGACCGCCGCCGGAGAACCTCGGCCTCGCCGTCCCGCCCGGCTCCGACGTCCTGCTGGCCGGATGGTGGCCGGACGGGGGCGGTGTCATCTACTGGGTCGATCCGGGGGGATCGGCCGCCGCCCTCGGCAACGGGCTCCCGCTCATGAGCGCGTCCCTGTCAGGCGGCGCGGCCCGCCTGCTCGGGGTCACTCTCGTCTTCCACCCCTGGGTCAGCTGGTCCCCGGACGGGACCCGGCTGCTGCTGGTGGCGGGAGCGGGGTCTTCCCCCGCCGCCGGCAAGTCGCTGGTCGTGTGCGACGTGGCCGGCACGGCCTGCCACGCCCTGCCCCAGCCCGCCGGGTCGGTGACGGTGGACGCGGCGTGGTCCCCGGACGGGAGCGAGGTGGCGGTGGTGCGCGCTCCTGACGTCGGTCCCGGCCAGCACGTGGGGGCGGCGTGGGTCTCGCAGCGGCGCCTCTGGGTGGAGGCGGCCGACGGCTCCAGCGCCTACCCCGTGCCGGGGGCCGGGACGGGCGTCACCCTGCCGGCCTGGTCGGCCGACGGCCGCAGCATCGGCTACTCGCTCGCGTCCGGCTTCGAGGTGATACCGGTCTCGGGTGGCCACCCGACCGTGATCGCCTCCGGCCTCGACGGCGCCAACGACGGCACCGCCGGCCCCGACGCCGACGGCAGGCAGCCGTGGGGCGCGGCGGCCGTGTGGGGCGGGCGCGCCGGCTTCGACAGCTACGGAGGCTGAGCGGATGCGTCAGCGGCGGGGGTGGCGAGGATGGTGGTCGGGCCGGCCGCGCCGCGCCCGCCGGGTCGGCATGGCCGCGGTGGCGCTGATCGTGGCGGCGGCGGCCGTGCTCTGGACCGCGCCCTGGTCGGCGGCGGCGCACGCCGGGCGGCGCGGGGCGGTGCGGGTGGGGACGCCGGCGCCTCCGGACCCGCTCGCCACTCCGGTCACGGCTCCGGCTCCCGCGCCCGCTCCTGCGCTGGTGCCCTGGCAGGGCCCGGTCGAGCACATCTTCTTCCACACCCTGGTGATCCGCCCCGACCTGGCGCTCACCCACGACCAGCTGGCCCAGGGCTTCCGGGACTGGTTCGTCACGGTCGGCGAGTTCAGGTCGATCCTGGACCAGCTCTACGCCAACGGCTGGACCCTCGTCGACATCCACCGCGCCGTCGACGGCACGGTGATGGTCCCGCCCGGGCGCAAGCCCCTGGTCCTGTCGGAGGACGACGTCAACTACTACGACTACTCCCGGCCCCGGGGTCTCGGGTGGCGGCTGGTGCTCGACGCCGCCGGCGACGTGAAGGTCGAGGTGCGCGACAACCTCGGCGTCAGGATCACCGACGAGGACCTCATCCCGCTGGTCGACGAGTTCGTGGCCGCCCATCCCGACTTCTCCGCCGACGGGGCCAAGGGTGTGATCGCAGTCACCGGCTACGAGGGGGTGTTCGGCGAGCGCACCGAGGACCCCACCTCACCCGACTGGGCCGCCAGCGTGGCCCGGGCCACCGCCATCGCCCAGCGCCTCAAGGCCACCGGGTGGACCCTGGCCAGCCACAGCTACGGCCACATCGACCTCACCAGGGACTCGACGGCGGTGGCGGCCCGGGACACCGCCCGGTGGCAGGCCGAGGTCGAGCCGATCACCGGCCCGACCGACGTCTACGTCTATCCATTCGGCGCCGCCCCGATCCCGGGATCGCCGACGTTCCTGATGCTGCGCGGCGCCGGGTTCACCATCCAGTGCGACATCGACGACGTGCCCCGGCTCATTACCGCCGACGGGGTGAGCGTGATGAGCCGGCGTCACATCGACGGCATCGCCTTCCGCGACCAGGTCCGGAACCTGGCGCCGTTCTTCTCGGTGGCGTCGGTCGAGGACACACACGCCCGGGGCTGATGACGGTCAATCGGCGGCGGCGTCAGGTGCGCGGGTGGCTCCCGTCCGCTGGGGGAGGACGTAGTACAGCGCCAGGGCACCGTCGATGGCCAGGCTGGCGGGCACGCTGCCGAGAGCCACGAGCATCGCCAAGAGGTAGCTCGGGATCCCGTAGCGGTAGCGGCGGGTGACGACGGCGGCGGCCGCCTCCTCGCCCTTGACGATCAGGCGGTTGTCGCGGGACGCCACCCGCCACAGCAGGTTGTAGAAGACGGCGGTGAGCGTCAGCACCGCGTTGTAGAAGAAGGCGGCGGTGTGCTGGGCGCTCGAGCCCAGTCGCAGGTTCTCGGACAGGACCGAGGTCGGGAACGGGATGAAGGCGATGCACATCAACAGGAAGAGGTTGGCGACCACCAGGCCGTGAGAGGTCTCCCTGATCAGCCGGAAGATCGAGTGGTGGTTGGCCCACATGATCCCGATCACCAGGAAGCTGAGGACGTAGCCGAGGTAGGTGGGCCAGGCCTGGCCCAGGCGGTGGGTCAGGGTCCCGGGCCCGGCGGGAGCCCGCACGTCCAGGATCAGCAGGGTGATGGCGATGGCGAAGACCCCGTCGCTGAACGCCTCCAGCCGGCCCGTCTCCACCGGCGGCACACTAGATATCGCTACGGATCGTGGCCGGGATCGAGGTCGCGCACCGCCTGGAAGCCCAACTGACCGGGCCAGGGCGCGTCGGTCGGGCTGAGCTCCACCGGTTCGAGCAGGAAGCCGGTGTGGTCCCCGTCGGTGTGGTGGTCGAGCACCCGGCCGACGAACCACCGGGTGCAGTCCTCCAGCACGGGCGCCCCGCCGGGGCCCGGATGCCAGGCGCAGCGGGAGAACTTGTCCACCTCGTCCCCGGTCCGGGACCCGAACAGCTCGGCCACCCCCCTCTCGGCCGAGGACAGCAGGTGGACGGCCAGGTGGTCGCTCGCCAGCGCCACCGGGTGGGTGTGGTTGGTGACCGAGATCCACACCGTCATCCGGGGCGGATCGATGCTGCACTGGCTGAGGAAGCCCACCAGGCACCCGCTGCGCTGCCGGCCGTCGTCACATGTGACCACGGCCATCGGGTACTCGAGGTCCGCCACAAGGGCGGGGAAGCCGTCAGCCACGGAGGGCATGGGAGCGACCCGGTCCGCTAGACGGGGCGGCCGTCGGCGTCGAGGTAGTCGTTCACGATGATCCCGTCCGCCACCAGCCGCTCGTACACGTCCGGCTCCAGGCCCAGGAGCTTGCGGTAGACGTACTCGTTGTCCTCGCCCAGCGAGGGTGATCCGCGCCACCAGACCTGGGGAAGGCCGGACACGGCGTGGCCGATGTGGCGGTAGGTACCCACCTCGCGATTGGTGAGCGGCCGCACCCACTCCCGGGCGGACACGTTGGGGTCGGTCACGAGCAGGTCGTCGGAGAGCTGAGGTGCCGCCGCCACTCCCGCCGCCTGCAGGGCCTGAAAGGTCGCGACCACGTCCTGGCCCGCCACCCACTCGCGCAGGGCGGCGTCGAGCTCGTCGTGGTGGGCAAAGCGCCCGGCCACGGTCGCCAGGCGCTCGTCGGCGCCCAGGTCGGGGCGGTTCATCACGCCCGTGAGAGCCAGCCACTCCTCATCCGAGGTGACGGTGAGGCCGAGCCAGCGGTACTCGCCCCGCCCGGCGTACACGCCCTGGGGCGCCCGCGCCGGATCCCGGTTCCCGGTGCGCTCGGGCTCGGCGCCCAGTTGGGTGTCGACGAGCACGTCCCCCAGGTGGTTGAGCACGTTGTCCATCTGGGCCAGCTCGACGATCTGGCCCCGGCCCGTCGACTCCCGGTAGTGCAGGGCCGCCATGAGGGCAAACACCCCCGGCGGCCCGGTGGCCCCGTCCATGTAGGTGGTGGAGGGGGTGTCCACCAGCTCGCAGTCGTGGTGCCCGGTCAGGTGGGCAAAGCCGGTCAGCCCGTCGAACTGCTGGCCGAACCCGGTGTAGTCGCGCCAGTCCCCGGTCAGGCCGGCGGGAGGGATCCGCATCACGATCAGGCGCGGGTTGGCGTCCATCAGCTCCGACTCCTGGATGCCCAGCCGGTGCAGGGTCGACGCCTTCAGGTTCTCGACGAACACGTCCGAGCAGCGAACGAGGCGCATGAACAGCTCCCGCGCCTCGGGCCGGCGGGGGTCGAGGGTGCACGACAGCTTGTTGCGGGCCAGCGAGTTGTTGAGGGCGTGGCGGTTGTAGGGCCGGTCCTCGACGCCGGGAGCGGGCCGGGCGTAGCGGGACAGCAGCGTGCCGAGCTCCATCATCGTCTGGTCGGGGCGGGGCAGATAGCCCTTGGTCGTCGGCGGGAACACCGACGGGTTCTCCAGCCGGATGACCTCGGCCCCGAGGTCGGCCAGGAGCAGGGTCAGGTAGGGACCGGACCACACCGTGGTGAGGTCGAGCACCCGCACGCCCCGCAGCGGGGGGAGGCCGGGGTCGGCCGATCCGACCGGAGCTCGCGCCCCGTCGTCTCCGGCGTCCGCGCCCAGCTCGGCCTCGACCTCGGCGTCGTGCTCCCCGAGCAGCGGGGCGCGCCGGCGCAGCTGCCAGCCCCCCTCACCGTGGCGGTAGGGGGGGCCGGGGAGGCGGACGGGGCCGACGCGGGGGTCCTCGACGGAGACCCAGAAGCCGCGCTGGTGCAGATGGTCGGCCTCGAGCACCTCGGCCGGGGTGTTGACGCCGGCAAACGGCCATCCCGCCGTCTGGGCCAGCTCGGTGAGCTCGGCCCGGGTGTGCGACAGCAGCCAGGGATACAGGGCGGCGTCGAGGATCTCCTTGGTCTCCCCCCGCACGAAGGCGTCAGGACGGGCAAAGGCTTCGCGCAGATCGTTGTCGTCGAGCACGGCCAGCATCTCGGGGAGCTGCTGGGGCGTGGACATCATCGACACGTAGCCGTCCCCGCACGGGAACACGCCCATCGGGAACAGCGTGTCGCTGGTGCTGGTGGCGGCGTCGGGCAGCGGCTCGTTGTCCCCGTATTCCCATCCGAGGAAGCGACCCACGTGGGAGGGGACGGCGCCCAGGGCCTCGTACGCCGCGCAGTCGACGTGGGCGCCGGCGCCCGACGCCCGGGCGCGCAGCACGCCGGCCAGGGCGCCCATGGCCGCCGTCTGGCCGACCGTGCACAGGCCGACCAGGGCGGGCAGCTTCACCGGGATGTCCTCCGACCGGCCCTGGGGAAGGGTGGCCCACGCCGCCAGCTGCGCCACCAGGTCCGACCACTTGTAGCCGGCGTAGGGGCCGCGGGCGCCGAAGCCGCTGATCGTGGTG
>DASUHN010000085.1 GCA_036273495.1 Acidimicrobiales bacterium
CGGAGGCCACCCGGCCGAGAGCGGTCGCCGAGTGCTCCCAACCCAAGGGACCGGAGAAATCGACCAAGCGCCGGGCGGCCAAGGGGGGGCGGAGACGCTGTTCGGCCTCGGTGTCGAGGCGGGCCCACCCGGCGTCGCTGATGGGGGCGAGGGCGCGCAGCAGGTGGTTCATCGGCCCTCGTCCCTGATGGCGCCGATACCGAGACAGCCGGTGGCGGACGGCCCAGTGGCGTCCTCGGCCAGCATCACTTCGACCTCGAGCTCGGCAATGGGGCCGGTGGTGAACAGGTAGGTGCGCAAGTGGGCGTCCAGGGTCGGATCGTGCCGGCGCAGCCATTCGATCAGCATGGCGGCATGTTCTTTCTCCTCGTCGCGGTTGTGCGCCATCACCGCGCCCAGCTCAGCATCGGTGCTGGCCTCGACCCGTTGGTCGTACCAGTCCACGGCTTCCAGCTCCTCCTGGATGGAGACCAAAGCCCGGTGCCGATCCAATGTCGATGCTGAAAGTCGCTCTTCGGGTTCGTGCAGTCCGGCGCTCTGGGTCACGTTGGTGGTCCTCCGTTGTGCAACCGAGGGTGGATGCGATCACGATGTGTCGACGGGCGGGATCCTGACCGCCGAAGTGGGCGGCGAGACCTTCTCCTCGGCCATGCTGGCCGCGATCCGTTGCGGCGTCGAACGCGAGCCGAGGCGAGTTCATCGCGGCGCGCCGAACGCCATGCCGGCCTGGGCGACGATGATCGGGCAGGCCGGCGCAACCTCGGCTTACGCTCGGGCGGGACCGATCCCCGAAAGACCGGATCACCCGTGGCCCCTTGCCGGCAAGCGCGGGGTGGCCGAGCGAAGGGGGGTCCGGCTATTCGGCCGCCCGTGGAATGAGTCCGAGGGGCTATCGTGGGTTGTGCCGCCAGACGGTGGCACCGCCCTGGACCCCGGTGGATCTCCCAGAGAGCTCCAGAACGGGGTGATGCTATGTCCAGGCCCGATCAAGCCAGCCGACGGCGGCGCCGGACCGGCTCCCTCCTAATCGCTTGGGCCGCGCCGGTCAGACCCACCTCGGTGAGCTTCGACCCGACGCTTCGAACCGCGTCCGAGATCTTGACTTGCCCCCCTGGCACCGCGTCGGGGGCCGACACGGTGGTCAGCGGCGGTCCCACGGCCAGGGAAGCGTCGGCATGCCGGGTGACAGCAGCGACCTACGAGGGAACAGCCGTGCTGCATCTACAAGGGGAGCTCGACGCCGAGACCAGGGCCCGCCTCAGGGCCGACCTGCACCCCGCCGTCGGCCAGTCGGCGGTCTTGTTGGACCTCCAGGGTGCTAGCGCGCTCGAGCCAGCTGGGGTAGAGGTGCTGGCCCGGTTCATCCACGATGTCCATGCCGCCGGGGGCCTGGCCGCCGTTGCCGGCGGTCCCGGGGTGAGGCGGGCGCTGCGCGCCGGTGGCCTGGACCGCCACGTCTTCGTGACCGACTCCGGTGCCCGGGCCTTGAGCTGGCTCGCCGACCCCGCTAACCGGAGAGGATCCCATGCGCGATCTCGGCCGAGTGCCATCCCGACGGACGCCAACGAGTTCAGCGCGTGACGAGCTGGTGAAGCGATGACGACGAAGGAGACCTTCGTCATCGTCGGCGCCGGCCTGGCCGGCGCCAAGGCAGTCGAGGCCCTGCGGGCCCAGGGGTTCGAAGGCCGCGTCGTGCTCCTCGGGGAGGAGGACGAGCGCCCCTACGACCGGCCTCCGCTGTCCAAGGACTACCTCCAGGACAACTCGGAGAAGGACAAGATCTACCTCCACCCGGAGGCGTGGTACGCCGAGCACGAGGTGGAGCTGCGCCTCGGGTGCCGGGCCACCGCCATCGATCCAGGCGTCCACCGGGTCACCGCCGCAAGCGGCGAAGACATCAACTACGACCGCCTGCTCCTGGCCACCGGCTCCTCGCCGCGCCACCTCAAGATCCCCGGCCACGACCTGCGGGGCGTGTACTACCTGCGCAGCGTGGCCGACAGCGAGGCCATCAAGGCAGCGTTGGCCACCGCCGGGAGTGTTGCCATCATCGGAGCGGGCTGGATCGGCCTGGAGACCGCAGCCGCCGCCCGGGCGGCGGGACGGGACACGACGGTGCTGGAGATGGCGAGGCTGCCGTTACTGGGCGTGCTCGGGCCGGAGCTGGCCCAGATCTATGCCGACCTGCATTCTCGTCACGGGGTCGAGCTGTGCCTGGGGGTCGAGGTGGCTGAGATCGTCGGTGATCAGGGCCGGGCGGCCGGGGTGCGCCTCGGTGATGGCCGGGTCATCGACGCCGACGCCGTGGTGGTGGGCATCGGCATCACCCCCAACACGTCCCTGGCCGCCGAGGCTGGCCTTACCGTCGACAACGGGATCCTGGTCGACGAGCATCTGGCCAGCTCCGACTCCGACATCTTCGGCGCCGGGGACGTGGCCAACGCCTACTACCCCTCGCTCGAGCGCCACCTGCGTCTGGAGCACTGGTCGGCGGCGCTCAACCAGGGCCCGGTGGCGGC
>DASUHN010000086.1 GCA_036273495.1 Acidimicrobiales bacterium
TGAAGGCAGTGTGGGGCTGGGCCTACGGTGACACCACAACGATCACCGTCCATATCCGGCGCCTCCGCGAGAAGATCGAAGTCGAGCCGTCGCATCCGACCCGGATCGTGACCGTCTGGGGCCTCGGCTACCGGTTCGAGCCGTGAGGAGGCTGCTCGTGCTCGGCGGGGCCGGCCTGGTCGTCGCATGGTGCCTGGCCCTGGCCCTGGGGGACGATATGGGCGCCGCCACGGAGGTGGTGGCGCTGGCGGCGGGATCGTCACTGGTGCTGTTAGTGGCCGGTGGACTGCTCCTCAACCGGCTGGCCGGCCGGGCTCTGGCTGTACACCTGTGGGCGGGAACGACCACGACGGTCCTCGGAGTCGCGGCTGGCGTGCTGGTCGCGAGCTGGCAGATGTTCCTGTCGGCGTCGGACGCCAGAGCGATCCTGATCATTCTCGCGGCGGCCGGCCCCAGTGGCGGTTGTGGGTGCGCTTCTCATGGCCTCGCGCCTCAACAGGGGCGTCCTGGTCATCGGACGGATGGCGGCGGGCCTCGGCCAGCAGTCGTCCCGGATGCCGCCCGCCGAACCGGTGCAGACCCGCGAGCTTTCGGCCCTGGCCACCCAGCTGCACCGGGTAGGGGAGGAGCTGCACGCGTCGATCCTGCGCGAACGCTCCCTCGAGGCCTCCCGGCGGGAGCTGGTGGCGTGGATATCGCATGACCTCCGTACTCCTCTGGCCGGGATCCGGGCCGTGATCGAGGCATTGCAGGACGGGGTGGTGACCGATGCCGTGACTGTGAGGCGCTACCACGAGATCATCGGGACGGAGGTCGACCGCCTGAGCGGCATGGTGGACGACCTGTTCCGGCTGAGCCGGATCCACGACGGGCTCACCAACCTGCGGGTGGAGGCCGCCTCGCTCGGGGACCTGGTCTCCGACGCCTTGTCCGTCGCCGCGCCGGCCGCTGAGGCCCGGCAGATCAATCTCCGCGGCCACGTCCCGGACAGGGATGTCAGGTGTCGGTGGCCCCGACCGAGTTCCTCCGGGTCCTGCGCAACCTGCTCGACAACGCCCTCCGCCACACGCCCGCCGGCGGGGAGATATCCGTGGACGCCCAGGCGGGACCAGATCAGGCGGTCGTTCGGGTGCGCGACGGCTGCGGAGGCATACCCGAGGTGGATCTCGAGCGGGTCTTCGATGTCGGCTACCGCGGGGACCTCGCCCGTAGCCCCGGCCCTGGGCGGCAGGGCGAGGCTGGGACTGGCCATCGCCCAGGGACTGGTGGCCGCGCACGGCGGTCAGATCGACGTTGACAACGAGGAGCGCGGGTGCTGCTTTACCGTTCGCCTGCCCGCGGCGCGTCCGCTCTTGACCGGGTGAGCAGGGTCGGCTGCGAGCCCGGGAAGAGCGCCGGGCGACGGCGTGGATGTGGACGCGGCTCCCACCCCGGTGCATGCGGCCCGACCCGACCTGCCCTCAAAGAGCTCGTGGCGGCGGGGGAGGACATCGCGGATGCCTGAGACAGGGACGGGTATTCGGGTCGTCCTGTTCGATCTCGGCGGTGTGCTGGTGGACTTCGGCGGGGTGGAACCGGTGCGCCAGCACTCCGGGATCGACTCGGGCGAGGAGTTGTGGGCGCGGTGGCTGGCCTGCCCGTGGGTCCGCGCCTTCGAGCGGGGCGGGTGCTCGGCCGAGTCCTTCGCCGCCGGCGTAGTCGCCGACTGGGGGCTGCGCCTGAGTCCGGGGGAGTTCCTGTCGGGGTTTCGGAGCTGGGTCGGGGGGCCGTTGCCGGGCGCCGAAGCGCTGGTGCGAGAGGTCAGGGCCCGCCGGACCGTGGGTTGCCTGAGCAACACCAACCGGACCCACTGGGAGGATCGCGGGTCGCTCTGGCTCGTCGACGTGTTCGACCATCGCTTTCTCTCTTTCGAGATGGGATTGGTGAAGCCCGATCCCGAGGTCTTCAGCCACGTGTGCGAGACGTTGAACGTGGCTCCCGAGGACGTCCTCTTCCTGGACGACAACGCTCCCAATGTCGAGGCGGCGCACGCCGCCGGCATGCAGGCTCGCCAGACGAGAGGCGTCGACCAGGCGCGAGCGGCACTCGTCGAAGCCGGGGTGCTCTGACGCCGCGGTTCTGCCGCGCCGGTCAGGAGTTCAGGTCGATCCCGAAGCCCTCCATGCGTGGCAGGCCGGATGACGCCTGGTCGCGGGTAATGGCGCCGAGGGCGACGAGTCCGTCGACGACCTGCGACGCCAGAGAGTCGGGGTTCTCGGTCAGATGAGGAGGGAAGTTGCCGCTCAGCGCCAGGGCAGCGAACCCGTGGACGGCCGACCAGGCGGCGATGGCGGTGCCCATGACCCTGTCGGGCTGCTCGGTACCCAGGCCCTGTTCGACGGCGCGGTAGAGGCTCTCGAAGGACTGGATGCGCGCCCTCTGTAGGCCGGGGTCCTCGGCGTCGTACAGGTCGGGCCGGAACATCACCTCGAAATGGGCCCGGTGACGGAAGGCGAAGCCGATGTAAGCCAGGCCGCCGTTCAGGAGGGCGTTGGGCGCACCGAGGTGTGGGTCGGTGTAGCTGCGCAGAAGGTCATAGCCCTCGGTGGCGATGGCCGTGAAGATGCCCTGCTTGTCCCCGAAGTGGTGGGCCGGGGCGGCGTGGGACACACCCGCCCGCCGGGCGATCTCCCGCATGCTGAGCCGGGTCGGCCCTACCGCCTCGATCTCCGCCAGCGCCGACTCGATCACCGTTTGGCGCAGGTGGCGGTGGTGATACGGCTTGGATCGGGGCGTCGGGCTGGATCTTGACGTTGACAAAATCCCCCTCCTTTTCCTATCTTACCGGTGACTAGATAACTGGGGAGGGACCGTGCCGGACTCCTACGACGTGGTGGTGGTCGGGGCCCGCTGTGCCGGGGCGCCGCTCGCGATGCTGCTGGCCCGGGAGGGCCTGCGGGTCTGCCTCATCGATCGGGCCCGGTTCCCGAGCGAGGTGCCGTCCACGCACGCCATCCAGCCCAACGGGGTCGCCGCCCTCGAACGGATGGGTCTGGCGGAGCGGGTCCGGGCCATCGGTGCGCCCCCGATCACCCAGGCCAAGATCGACATCGACGGGGTGGTGATCGACTACTCGGACGGCTTCGTGGCCCAGTCGGGGGCGCCCATGTGGTGCATAAGGCGGGCCAGCCTGGACCAGCAGCTGGTGGAGGCGGCGGTGGACGCCGGGGCCGAGTTCCGCCCGACGACCGCGGCCACCGGCCTGGTCAGGAATGACGGCCGGGTCGGCGGGGTGGAGACCCCGGCGGGGCGGATCTCGGCCTCCCTGGTCGTGGGCGCCGACGGTCCCCACTCAGGGGTGGCCCGAATGGCCGGATCCCGTGAGTACCACGCCTCCCCACCGGGGCGGCTGTTCGTGTGGGGCTACTTCGACGGCGTCCGGAACCCTCCGGCCCGTCTGTGGATCGGCAAGGCGGGCGACGTCGGGATGCTGGCCGCGCCCACCGATGGGGAGCTGTTCCTGGTGGCGCTGGTTCCCTCTCTGGCTGACAAGGCGCGTTACCTGTCCGATACCGCCGCCGCCTTGACCGAGGGCCTGGGTGGCTTCCCCGAAGTCGCCGACGTGGTCGACGGAGCGGGGCTGGTCGGGCCGGTGCGGGCCATGGCCCGCTGGCACGGATACTTCCGCGAAGCGACGGGACCCGGGTGGGTCCTGGTCGGTGACGCCGGCCATTTCAAGGACCCGACCCCTGGTCAGGGGATCTCCGACGCCTTTCGGCAGGTGGAGCACCTCGTCCCCGCCATCACCGCCGGGTTGACCGACGGGACCGTCGATCAGCGCCTCAACGCCTGGGCCGAGTGGCGCGACGAGGACGCGTGGGAGATGTACTGGTTTGCCGGGGACATGGGAGCGCCGGGGCCGACGCCGGCACTTGTGCGGGAGATGATCCGCCAGGTGGTCGAGCGTCCTGGCGGAGCTGACCGGTTCCTCCAGCTGATGGACCACCAGCTCCCACCGTCGCAGCTCTTCACTCCCCGACGGGCCCTCGCTGCCGCCGCCCGGCTGGCCGCCACGCGACAGACGGGCGTCCGCCGGATCGGTGCCGAGCTGAAACAGGTCATGGCCCAAGAACGCTCCCGCCGGCGGGTTCGGCGCCAGCCGACCTACCGGGCCTTGGAGCACGTGGCCCCCGAGGACAGCGCCCTGCCGGGTGCGATGTCCACCGCGTAGAACCCGGGGACGGCCGCCGGCCCCAATTCGAGGTAGGCGTCCTGCTCAGCCGGCTACTGGTCGGTGAACACCTTCCTGGCCGGGTCCCACGGGCTGTTGCCCTGGCCCCGCTCGATGATGCCGACCCGGTTGCCGACAACGTGGATGTAGGCGTAGCCCACGTTCTGGTCGTGGGGCACCGTGAGCACCAGGTTCGAGGCGTTCACCGTCACTTGCAGGAGGTAGTAGCCGTCACCGTCCCGGGAGAAGTCGACGTACTGGCCGGGGCGCTGCCACCGGTAGACGTCTCCCCAGCCGACGTTGAGCCCGAGGGTGGCGTCACCCGGCTGGTAGCCGCAGTTGGCGGTGAACGTGGTCGTGTTCTCCTGGTTGAAGTTGTGCCAGTCGGCGAACAGCTCGTCTGCCGGGCATAGTCCGATCTTGGTCCCGGACCCCGCCGGGGTGAGGGCGTGGGTGGCTCCCACGTGATAGAGCTGGAACTTGAGGAAGCCCAGGTAGTGGTAATGCCCGTGGACGGCGTGGAACTGGAACTGTCCCGCCGGGCGCAGGAACGAAGTCCCGTCGCTGTAGTACACCCGCTGGAAGGCCTGCCCGGGTGTGGTGACACCGAAGCCCGCCGCCGAGGGGTTGTACTCGATCTCGAACGGTCCCGGACCAGCGTCGCGCGGGCCGGTCGTGAAGCGCAGGCACCGGTTCGGGTGGTACGACCCGGGCACGAAGGTGGGACCGACGTTCAGGGTCTCGTCCGGAGTGCACGACAGCGGCGCCTCACCCGCCACCGACAAGGGCGGGTTGGCAGAGTCCGGCGCCGCGGTGTTGGCCGGGTTGGCCGGGGCCACGAAGGTGAACTCGTACGGTGGCGTGACCTGGAGATCGGGAGGCAGCAGGGTCTTTTGCTTGTAGGTCACCGGGCCGGACTCGAGCTTGGCCCGCAGGCGGAAGGCCGAGTCCTGGGCCATCTGCGGGACGACGCGGACCGTCCAGGTCCCTGCGACCGGGTGCGTGACATAGAGCTCGTTGTCGAACTGGCTCTCCCCAGGATTCGACACGCTGGCCTGCTGCGTACCGCTCGGATCGAGAAGGTCGAGCTCGAACTCGTTGGTACGGTCCGGTATGTCGATGGCCACCCGGAGGCGCCATCCCCCCGCCGCAACCTTGACCGGGTAGTCGAAGCACTGCTCGACCTGGCATGCCGCCGCACCGGGGAGATCGGTGTACGCCGAGGCGACGTACGCCCCGTTCCAGAACGCTGACTGCCCGAGCCCGAGGTTGATGGCCGGGCTGACCGCCCTGGCCGCCACGGTGGTGATACCGCTTCCCAACACCAGAAGCGCGGCGCCGAGCGCCGTTCGGCGCGCCTTGGTCCCCAGCCTGGTCCCCAACTGTCCCCAACCTCCTCTTCGGTCCGGTGGCAACCATGGCGGGCGGATGTGTCGCCGATATGTGTCGGCCGTTACCAATCGGTTAATCCGACGCGGCGCGTCGGCCGGAGCCGGGCCCGGTCTCTGCCGTCAGCGGAGGTGGGACGTCCAGGGCCGGTTT
>DASUHN010000087.1 GCA_036273495.1 Acidimicrobiales bacterium
GTGGGCCTCGCCGGGGTCGGGCCCCGCAACCCCTACCTGGCCGACAGCTCCTACCCGATCGCCCACGGTCGCTGCGACCAACAGGACAACTCGGCCGTGGGCGGGCCGGGCGGTCCCAGCCGGGCCCTCGGAACAGGTGACCTGTCCTACACCTGGGTCGGACCGGGCCATTTCGGGAGCCTGATCTCGGCTCCGTACCCCGACGGCCACCGGGTGATCTGGAGCAACGGCCGGGAGCAGATCGTCAAGCTGGACTACGAGACGCTCGAGCCCCTGGCCCACCTCTCCCTGTCGGCCGACGGCTGCACACCTGTGCCGGAGCTGGAGGCGGCGCTACGCGGCCTGGAGGAGCCCGACGACCTCACCGCCATGATCAACGCCGGCGCCCTGGCCCGTCGCTTCCTCACCGGCCTGGACGGCGTGTACTCGCTGCTCGACAACGAGAACGTCATGTATCTCGGCCTCAAGGAGGGGGTGGCCGCCTACGGAGACGCCGAGGGTGGCAACCGGGCCTCCCCGGTCGTCGAGAAGCGGCGCTGGGACAAGCCCCCCGACGTCGAAGGCGCCTTCGTGGGGATGAACCTGACCTTCGACGGCCGCCTGGTCCTTACGACCGACCACGGCTGGGTGGTCTGTCTGGCGCGGGACTTCGGCGACTACGACGCCCTGCGCCTCCCGCACGGCGAGGAGGCGGGCGAGTGGTGCGCCGACCAGGCCGCCCGCTACGGCCACGCCGGGTACGGCTGGGTCCGCAAGAGCTGCTGTGTCGACGACGCCAACGCCATCTACATTCCCTCCCGCGACCACATGCACAAGGTCGTCTGGACCGGGAGCCGGCTGTCGACCGATCCGGCCGACGGCGCCTGGTCCGAGCCCTACCGCAACGGAACGGGGAACGGCTCGGGCACCACCCCCAGCCTGATGGGGTTCGGGCCCGACGACCACTTCGTGGTCTTCGGGGACGGGGACCGCGTCGTCAACATCACCCTCATGTGGCGCGAAGCCATCCCCGACGGGTGGGAGCAACTGCCCGGAGCGCCGTCGCCGCGGGTGGCCGGCTTCGGCCGGGCCGACATGGGCAACCCGGAGCTGGAGGACATCCAGACCGAGCAGTCGATCACGGTCAGCGGCTACGGAGCGATGAGCGTGAACAACGACCCGCCGACGGTCCCCGACGGCTTCCCCGCCCACCTGCGCCGCCATCTGCCGTTCTTCCTGGGCAACCGCCCGGCGTTCACTCCCCACGGCCTGCACAAGTTCCAGTGGGACCCGGCGGCCCGGCGGCTGGAGCAGGCGTGGGTGAACACCGAGGTCTCCTCGCCCAACTCGGTCCCGTTCGTGAGCCAGGGCGCGGACATCGTCTACACCTGCGGCGCCCGCGACGGGGCCTGGACCATCGAGGGCCTCGACTGGACGACAGGGGCGTCCGTGTTCCACTACGGAATGGGTGGCCCCCGGTTCAACACCCTCGGGGCCGGGATCACCCTCGACGAGGAGGGCCGGCTCCTCTTCGGCACCATCTTCGGCAAGGTGCGCATCCACGGCTGACTCCGGCGGTGACCGTGCCCGACATCAGAACGTCGCCAGCCGCCTCACCGCCTCCGCCACCTTTCCGGCGCCGGGGATGATGGCGTCCTCTTCAGGCGCGTTGTACGGGATGTGGCAGTCGTCGGCCCCGACCCGCACCACCGGGGCGTCGAGGTCGGCGAAGAGCTCCTCGGCGGCAAAGGCGGCGATCTCGGCTCCGAACCCCATGGTCCGGTTGGCCTCGTGGAGGACGAGCAACCGACCCGTCTTGGCCACCGTCCGCGCCACCGCCTCCTTGTCGTACGGCACCAGCGTCCGCAGATCGACGATCTCGACCGACAACCCGTCCGCCTCCAGCACCTCGACGGCGGCCCGGGCCAGGTGGACGCCGATCCCGTAGGTTACGAGCGAGACGTCGTCCCCGGTCCGGTCGACCCGCGCCACTCCCAGCGGGATCGCCTCCGTACCCACCGGCTCCCGCAGCGAGCGGTAGGCGCGCTTGGGTTCGAAGAACACCACGGGGTCGTCATCCCGGATGGCCGCCTTCAGCAACCCCTTGGCATCGGCAGGAGTGGCGGGCATCACCACCTTGAGGCCCGGGACATGGCAGTAGGCGGCCTCGACACTCTGTGAGTGGTAGACGCCGCCGCGAACCCCCGCTCCACATGGCGCCCGGAACACGGCGGGGACTCCCCAGCCGCCGACGCTTCGCCAGCGCACGGTGGCGGCCTGGTTCACGATCTGGTCGTAGGCGGGATGGATGTAGTCGGCGAACTGGAACTCGGCCACCGGCCGCAGTCCCGCCATGGCGGCTCCGACGGCCACCCCGGCGATGCCGATTTCCGCCACAGGCGTGTCCACCACCCGCAATGGCCCGAACTCGTCGAGCAGCCCGACCGAGGCCTTGAACACACCGCCTTTGCGTCCGACGTCTTGACCCATGAGCACGACGGACGCATCCCTGGCCATCTCCTCGCCCAGCGCGTCACGGACGGCCTCGATCATCGTCACGGGCTCTCCGACCCGAACCGACGGGGACTCGACAGGCGCGGGGTGAAGCCGGGCGCGCCCGGCGACAGGTCGCCGCCCGACGCCTTCACCGGCCCACAACCACCGCCGGGCCCGGTCGGGCTCCGGCTCCGGCGCCGCCAGCGCCAGCTCCTGGGCCGCCAGGACCTCGGCCCGGACCGCCACCCACTCCGCCTCGTCCTCATCCTTCGAGATCAGACCGTGTTCGACCATGCGGGACCCGAGCGCCAGCACCGGATCATGGGCGACCAGCACCGCCCGTTCCGCCTCGCTGCGGTAGGCGTCGTCGTCCTGGGAGGAGTGCGGAGTGATCCGGCTCACCCGCGCCTCGACCAGGCTGGGGCCTTCACCGGCGCGGGCCCGGGCCACCGCCGCCGCCACGACGCTCCAGACCGCCTCGGGATCGGTCCCGTCCACCGACCAACCCTTCATCCCGTACGCCGGGGCCCGGTCGGCCACC
>DASUHN010000088.1 GCA_036273495.1 Acidimicrobiales bacterium
ACGATTTCGTCGCCGGCGCCGTGGCCGCCGGTGCCGGCGCCTACCTGTCCGCCCGGGGCCCGCTCGCCCCCCGCCTGCCGTGGATCGAGGTCGCCGACACGGCGGCAGCGCTCCTGGACGTCGGGCGGGCGGCCCGCCGGCACCTCCCCGACCGGGTCGTCGGGGTGACCGGATCGGTCGGGAAGACGACGGTCAAGGACCTGACGGCCGGGGCGCTCGGCGCCCGCTTCCGCACCTGGGCCAGCGCCCGGTCGTTCAACAACGAGCTCGGCGTGCCCCTGACCCTGGCCAACGCCCCGGCCGACACCGAGGCGCTGGTGATCGAGATGGGGGCGCGGGGACCGGGCCACGTCGCGCTGCTCTGCGATATCGCCGCCCCCGCCATCGGTGTGGTCACGGTGGTCGCCGCCGCCCACACCGAGATGTTCGGGTCGGTCGACGAGGTCGCCAAGGCCAAGTCCGAGTTGGTCGCCGCGCTCCCGGCGACGGGCACGGCGGTCCTCAACGCCGCCGACCCGCGGGTGCTGCAGATGCGGGTGCTGACCGACGCCACGGTCCTGACCTTCGCCCACGACCCGGGCGTCGGCGCCGACGTGGGGGCCGAGGGGGTCCACATGGACGACGACCTGCGCCCCTCGTTCCGCCTCCGCACGCCCTGGGGCACGGTCCCGGTCCAGCTGCCCGTGCGCGGCGAGCACAACGTCGGCAACGCCCTGGCCGCGGCGGGCGCCGCCCTGGCTGCAGGCGTCTCCCTGGAGGAGGTGGCGGCCGGGTTGGCGTCGGCCCGACGCTCGCCCTCCCGGATGGACCTGCGGCGCGCCCCATCGGGGCTGGTGGTGCTCGACGACTCCTACAACTCCAACCCCGTGTCCCTCGAGGCCGGGCTGCGGGCCCTGGCCCGGCTGCCGGCGCGCCGCCGGGTGGCGGTCCTCGGGGTGATGGCGGAGCTGGGCCCCGAGGGCCCGGGGGAGCACCGCCGGCTGGCCGAGCTGGCGGCGTCCCTGGACATAGAGGTCCTGGCCGTGGGCACCGGCGCCTACGGCGTCTCCTGGACGGCGGCCGACCCCGCCGCGGCCATCGCCGCCCTCGCTGAGCTGGGCCCCCTCGGCGGGGAGGCGGCCGTGCTCGTGAAGGCGAGTCGGGTGGTCGGCCTCGGGCGGGTGGCCGAGGCCCTCCTGGCCCCCTGAGCCCACCCGGCGGGGATCCACCGGTGCGTCACACCGGATCGTTACGTTCGCCCGGTGGACCTCCTCGACGGCCTCGATCCCGCGCAGCGCGCCGCTGTCACCAGCACCGCCTCGCCTCTGTGCGTCCTGGCCGGGGCCGGATCGGGCAAGACCCGGGTCCTCACCAGGCGGATCGCCTGGCGCCTGGCCACGGGAGACGCCCAGGCCGCCCACGTCCTGGCCCTGACCTTCACCCGCAAGGCGGCCGGGGAGCTGGCCGGACGCCTGCGGGTGCTCGGCATCCGGGACCAGGTGGCCGCCGGGACCTTCCACGCCGTCGCCTACGCCCAGCTGCGCCGGCGGTGGGCCGACGAGGGGCGGCCGCCACCGGCCCTCCTCGACCGCAAGGTCCGCGTCCTGGCCCAGCTGCTGCCGCGCAACCGGGCGGGGGTCGGTGGCGCCGCTGTCCAGCCCGCCGACGCCGCGGGCGAGATCGAGTGGGCCAAGGCCCGGATGGTCGCTCCGGACGACTACGCGGCCGAGGCCGAGGGGGCGGGCCGGCGTCCCCCCCTTCCCCCGTCCGCCATGGCCGCCCTCTACGCCCGCTACGAGGAGGAGAAGCGCCGGCGGGGCCTGGTCGACTTCGACGATCTCCTGGCCCTGTGTGCGGATGCGGTCGAGACCGATCCCGCCTTCGCCGCCGCCCAGCGCTGGCGGTTCCGGCACCTGTTCGTGGACGAGTTCCAGGACGTCAATCCGGCCCAGTACCGGCTCCTGTCGGCCTGGCTCGGTGACTCGGTGGACCTGTGCGTGGTTGGCGACCCGCGCCAGGCCATCTACTCGTGGAACGGGGCCGATCCGACCCTGCTCACCCGCTTCCCCGAGGTCTTCCCGGGGGCGGAGGTCGTGAGCCTGGAGGAGAACTACCGGTCCTCACCCCAGGTCCTCGGCGTCGCCGCTGCCGTCCTCGGCGGCCCGGCCCTGCGGCCCAACCGGCCCGACGGCCCCGTGCCGGAGATCCGCAGCTTTCCCACCGAGGAGAAGGAGGCCCAGGGCGTGGCCCGGCTGGTCCGCCAGGCCCGCCGGCCGGGAGCGGCGTGGTCGGACCTCGCCGTTCTGGCCCGCACCAACGCCCAGCTGCCTCAGATCGAGCGGGCCCTCCGGGCCGCCCAGGTCCCGTACCGGGTGGCAGGGGGTGCGGGCTTCCTGAACCAGCCCGAGATCCGGGACGCACTGCAGGCGCTCGGTGCCGCTCCCCCGGGTTCGGACTTCGGTTCGTCCTTGGCCGACCTGGGCGTATCGACGGCGGCGTCGACACCGGATGCCGAGGACGGTCGCGCCGACGGTCCCGCCGACGGGTCGGCGGTGGAGCAGCGGCGACTGCAGCTGGCTCACCTGGTGGAGCTGGGCCGGGAGTACGCCGCCATGGACCCCGCTCCCAGCGCGTCGGGCTTCCGGGCGTGGCTGACGGCGTCGATGGCAGACAGCGGGGACGGCCGGCGCGCCGACGCCGTCACCCTGGCCACCTTCCACCGGGCCAAGGGCCTGGAATGGCCGGTCGTGTTCCTGGTGGGCCTCGAGCGGGGGCTGGTGCCGATCGGGCGCGCCAGCGGCCCGGCGGCCGAGGCCGAGGAGCGCCGCCTGCTCTACGTGGCGGTCACACGGGCCGCCGAGCGGCTGGTGTGCACGTGGGCCCAGCGCCGGAGCTTCGGCGCCAAGCCGATGACCCGGACGGCCTCGCCCTTCCTCGACCCCATCGAGGCGGCGTGCGCCGAGATGGCCGGAGGGGCCCGGCCGGTCCGCTCCGGCGCCGGCATCCGGGCCGCCCGGGCCCGCCTCGAGCGGGTGCCCCGCCGGCCGGCCGAGGAGATCGCGGCCGACGCCGACCCCGCGGTCATGACCGCCCTGCGGAAGTGGCGGGCGGGGGTGGCCCGGGCCTCCGGGGTGCCCGCCTACGTGATCTTCCACGACTCGACCCTCGCCGCCGTGGCGGCGGCCCGGCCCCGGACCCCCGAGCAGCTGCTGGGGCTCCCCGGGGTGGGACCGGTCAAGGTCTCGCGCTACGGGCCGGACCTGCTGGCCCTGCTGGCCGAGCACCCGGCCGTCTAGGCCGTTGACTCTCCGGCCCGGGAGCGCGAAAACGGTCTGGTGGGCACCTTCGTGTGGCCGTCCGAGGACGGTTGGCCCTACCCCGACGGCGATGCCGACGTGGTCGACCCGGCCGACTCGGTCGACGAGGACCTGCTGTCGCTGCGCACCTCGGGTCGCCGGCTGATCGGCTGCCTCGACGCCATGGAGCGCCAGGTGATCACCGCCCGGTTCGGCCTCGACGGCCGGGGTGCCCGGTCCTTCGAGCAGATCCAGGCCACGACCGGCCTCCCGCCGGCCCGGGCCCTCGACGTGATGGGCTCGGGCCTGGCCAAGCTGCGCCGCCAGCTGGCCTGATCGCTCCCCGAGGCGCCGGAGCAGTCTCTACCGGGCGAAGTCGATGAACATCGGAGCGTGGTCAGAGGGAAGCTTGCCCTTGCGGGCGCTGCGGTCGATCAGAGCCAGGACGGCCCGGTCGGCCAGGCTGCGCGTGGCCAGCACGAGATCGATCCGCATCCCGCGGTGCTCGTGGAAGTCCCCGGCGCGGTAGTCCCACCAGGTGAACAGCCGGTCCTCGGGCCGGCACCTGCGGAAGACGTCCTCGAGCCCCCAGTCCAGGAGCCGGTCGACGGCCTTGCGCTCGGGTTCGCTGACGTGGGTGGCACCGACGTACTTCGCCGGGTCGTACACGTCCCGGTCCTCACGGGCCACGTTGAAGTCGCCGCAGACGACCAGCTCGGAACCGGGGTCGCAGCTGCGGAGGAGGTGGTCGTGGAGCCGTCCGAGCCACTCCAACTTGGCCTCGTAGTGCTCGCTCCCCACCGACCGGCCGTTGGGGACGTACACCGACCACACCCTCACCCCGGCGCAGGTGGCGCCGATGGACCGTGACTCGGCCTCGGGATCGTCGTCGAAGCCCGCCATCACGTCGTCGAGACCCACCCGGCTGGCGATGGCCACGCCGTTCCAGCGCCCCGCTCCCCCATGGAAGGCGGTCTCGTAGCCGAGCGACTGGAAGGCCATGACCGGGAAGGCGGCGTCACCGATCTTGGTCTCCTGCATGCACAGCACGTCCGGAGCCGCGTAGGCGAGCCATTCCTCGACCCGAGGGAGCCGGGCGCGCAGAGAGTTCACGTTCCAGGTCGCGATACGGAGGGTGCCCTCCGCCCGCCAGGGGCCGGCCATACCGCTGTTCTAGTCCTTGGCGGCGGCTCTCCTGGCAGGGCTCTTCTTGGCCGCGGCCTTCTTGGTTGCGGTCGCGGTCTTGGCGGCCCTGGTCGGGGCCGCCGGCTTTTTCTCCGCCCCCGTCTTCTTGGCCGCCGCGGGCTTCCGGGCCGTCGTGGTCCTGGCCGGCGCCTTGGCAGAAGCCGCCCTCTTGGCGGTGGTCTTCTTGGCGGCAGGGGCCTTCGTCGCCACCGTCTTCTTGGCCGCCTTGGACGTCCGGGACGCCGTCGTCTTCTGCCCTGTCGCCGTCTTCTTCGCGGCCGGGGCCTTGGCAGGGGTCTTCTTGGCCGCCGCCGCCTTGGTAGCCGTCTTCTTGGCGGCCGTCTTCCTGGCGGCCGTCTTCTTCGGGACCGTCGCCTTGGCCGCGGCCGTCTTGGCCGACGTGGTGCCGGCCGCGGCCTTCCTGGCCGGCGCCGTCTTCTGGGCGGCCGACTTCCGGGGCGTGGCCTTCTTGGCGACGGACTTGTCGCCGGCCGACTTCCTGGCCGCACCCTTCCTGTCGGCGGACCTGTCGCCGACCGGCACCTCGGCACCCGACTTCTTGCCGGTGGTCACCGCGATCTCGGCCTCTACCGTCTCCTGCTGCGGACGCCCCGAGACGTGCTCGAAGCCGGGCAGAGCCAGCTCGATCCCCCGGCGCTGAGCATCGAGGGCCTGGAGGACGAAGGTGCGCCGGGATCCCCGTTCGAGGGCCTCGCGCGCGGCCCGGGGCGGCGGTTCACCCATGGCGGACAGCGGGATGTAGCAGCGGGCTCCACCGACGGAGACGAACGCGCCGTGTGACGCGAAGCTCTCCACGTCCCCTTCGACCTGGCTGCCGAGCGGATGCTCGGCGATGAACTGGATGAAGGTGAGCGGGTCGTTCACCGCCTCGGCCGGCGGGCTGCTCCGGCGGCGGCGCCGGCGGGAGCTCCCGCTCGGCTTCGGGGACACCGCTTCCTCGGTGGCGGCGGCGATGGCGTCCGAGACCGCCGACTTCCCCCGCCCGGACGAGGGGCGGGGCGGCGGGGCCTTGGGCACGGGCATGGGCCGGGACGCCTCCTTCGACCCCACCCGCACCCGGGACCGGCGGGCCTCCCGGACCGACTCCCGGCTCTTGGGGCCCCGGACGGGGTTGCGGGGCGTGAAGATCCAGCCGACCCCGGGCACCGGCTTGCCTCCGATCAGCCGGCCCTTGGTGAACAACCACTCGTACTCGCCGTGGAACTCCTGGAAGGAGTCGTTGGAGAGGACGGTGGCCCCCGACCGGTCGGCGATCCGCAGGAGGAAGGCGTCCCCCCGGCCGATGGCCCCGGCAGGGGGGGAGACCGCCTCCCCGTGGGCCTGGGCCTCGTCGAAGGCCGACCGTTCGGACGGGTCGATGCGGTGGCCGAAGGTCGCGTCGACCACGACGGTGATCTCCGCGTCGGGGTGCTCGGAGCGGAACTCCCGAACCGCTTCGTCGAGCTGAGCCAGGCTCGGGGTCGAACGGCCCTCGGTGGCGATGTTGGAGCCGTCGACGACGACGTGGCTGAACGACATGCTCCGGGTAGTCAAGCACCCACCTCCGGCGAGGTGGGTGACTGGCCTCCCCTACCATTGGCTGCCGTGGGAGGCAGCGGGGAGGTCGTCGAGCTGCTCCAGCAGCTCATCCGCAACCGCTGTGTCAACGACGGGACCGCCGGCTCCGGCCACGAGGCGGCCAGCGTCGGGACACTGCGCTCCTATCTCGGTGGGGGTGGCCTGGACGTCGAGACGTTCGAGGCCCTACCCGGCCGCGAGTCCCTCGTGGCGCGCATCGAGGGCACTGATCCGTCGGCGCCCACCCTCTTGCTCATGGGTCATACCGACGTCGTTCCGGTCACCGAGGAGAGCTGGCAGCGGGACCCGTTCGGGGGGGAGCTCGTCGGGGGAGAGGTCTGGGGCCGCGGCGCCGTCGACATGCTCAACCTCACCGCCTCGATGGCGGTGGCGTACCGCCACCTGGCCGACTCGGGTTTCCGCCCCCGGGGCAGCCTCGTCTATCTGGCGGTGGCGGACGAAGAGGCGCTCGGGACCCACGGAGCCGCCTTCCTCACCAGCCGGCATCCCGACGTGGTGCGCGCCGACTACGTGATCACCGAGTCCGGCGGCATACCGGTCCCCACGCCCGGCGGGCTGCGGCTCCCGCTCATCGTCGGGGAGAAGGGCGCGTTCTGGTGCCGGATCGTCGTGAGGGGAACGCCCGGCCATGCCTCTCAGCCCCTGCGGACCGACAATGCCCTGGTCAAGGCGGCCGAGGTGGTAAAGCGCATCGACGCCTACCGGCCCCGCGCCCGGATCGAGGAGGCGTGGCGGCGCTTCGTGGAGGCGCTGGGGCTGCCGGCCGACCTCGCCGAGGGGCTGGTCGACCCCGATCGGGTGATGGAGGTGTGCGAGTCGCTGCCGATGCTGGGCCTGGCCCGGCAGGCGCACGCCTGCACCCACACGACCTTCGCCCCCACGATCATGCACGCCGGCACCAAGACCAACGTGATCCCCGACCGGGTCGAGCTCGAGGTCGACATCCGCACCCTTCCGGGCCAGACGGCGGCGGACGTCCGGGCCATGCTCGATGAGGCTCTCGGGGACCTGGCCGGTTCGGTCGAGGTGGAGAGCCTGGCCGACGACCCGGCCTCGACCTCCCCCGCCGACACGCCACTCTGGGACTCGATCAGCCGGGTGGTGTCGGGCTTCTATCCCGACAGCCAGGTGGTGCCGTTCTTCATGGTCGGCGCCACCGACGCCCGGTTCTTCCGGCGGCTCGGCGCCACCTCCTACGGCTTCGGCCTGTTCAGCCAGCGCATGTCCTTCGAGCAGTACAGCTCGATGTTCCACGGGGACGACGAGCGGGTCGACGTCGAGTCCCTGGATCTCTCGGTCGGGCTGTGGGAGGCGCTGGCCCGGGACTTCTTGTCGTGACCCCGGGGCGGCGGTGATCCGGGCGGCCCTGTTCGACTTCGGAGGGGTGATCCTGAGCAGCCCGTTCGAGGCCTTCGCCCGCTACGAGCAGGCCCACGGGCTCGCGCCCGGATTCATCCGCGGGCTGAACGCGACCAATCCCGATGCCAATGCCTGGGCCCATCTCGAACGGGGGGACGTCGGCTTCGACGAGTTCTGCGAGCTGTTCGAGAAGGAGGCCGAGGCCGCGGGCGGCTCCCTCGACGCCCGTGACGTCATGGCCCTGCTGGGCGGTGAGCTCCGTCCCGCCATGGTGGAAGCGGTCCGGACCTGCCGGACCCGGCTCAAGACCGCCTGTCTCACCAACAACTTTGTGAGCGACGCGTCAGGCGGTGGCCGGAACCGGGATCGGGACGACCGCCTCGGGGTGCTCGACCTCTTCGACGTCGTGGTCGAGTCGAGCAAGGTCGGGGTGCGCAAGCCCGATCCCCGGTTCTACGAGATCGCGTGCGACCTGCTGGAGATCGCCCCGCCCGAGGCCGTGTTCCTGGACGACCTCGGGGTCAACCTGAAGCCGGCTCGGGCGCTCGGGATGCACACGATCAAGGTCGACGATCCCGACGTGGCGCTGGCCGAGCTGGAGGCGGTGGTCGGGTTCCCCGTGCGCTGAGGGCGGGGGATCAGGGAGGGGCCGGTCAGGCCGCGGGCAGCCCGAGCGCGCGGCGCATCAGGTCGTCGGCTTCGAGCTGGTGGAGCGCGCTCACGCCCACCGCCGGGCTGGCCGACTCGGGCCTGCTCACGTGGGTGAGGGCGTAGTCGTCACGGAGGAGCCGGTGCAGGCGACCGTGCACGAAGGTCCACGCCCCCATGTTCTCGGGCTCCTCCTGCAACCACACGACATCCGACGCTGACGGGTAGCGCTGCAGGACGTGGGCGATCTCGTCCTCCGGCCACGGGTACAGCTGCTCGACCCGCACGACGGCCGTTGTGGCGTCCTGGTCGGACTGGTCCCGCCGCTGCATGACCTCGAATGCGATCTTGCCCGAGCACAAGATCACTCTGCGCACGGTCTGGGGATCCGAGACCGACGCGTCGTCGAGCACCACGGCGAACGAGCCTCCGGACAGCTCCTCGACTCCCGATCGCGACTGGCGGGCCCGGAGCAGCGACTTCGGGGTCATCACGACCAGGGGGGCCTTGGCCTGGCGGTGGACCTGGGCCCGGAGCACGTGGAAGTACTGGGCCGCCGTCGTCGGGCACACGACGCAGATGTTCCCGCCCGCCGCCAGGGTGAGGAACCGCTCCAGCCGCGCCGACGAGTGCTCGGGCCCCTGGCCCTCGTAGCCGTGGGGCAACAGCAGCACCAGGCCCGAGGTCTGGCCCCACTTGTCCTCGGCGGCGACGACGAACTGGTCGATCACGATCTGGGCGCCGTTGATGAAGTCCCCGAACTGCGCCTCCCACGCCACCAGAGCGTCCTTCTGGACCACCGAGTACCCGTACTCGAACCCCAGGGCGGCGTACTCGCTCAGCAGCGAGTCGTACACGAAGAACCGGCCGTGCCTCCCGTTCTCGGCAGGGAGGTTGGCCAGGGGGACGTGCTCGGCGCCGGTGCGGTAGTCGACGAGGACGGAGTGGCGCTGGCTGAACGTGCCCCGGCGGGTGTCCTGGCCGGACAGCCGCACGTCGTAGCCCTCGATGAGCAGCGAGCCGATGGCCAGGGCCTCCCCCATCGACCAGTCGACCTCCCCGCCGGCGTAGAGCTGAGCGCGGGCCACCAGCTGGCGGGCCAGCTTGGGGTGGACGGTGAAGCCCTCGGGAGCCGCGGTCACCGCCGCCGCCACCCGGTCGAGGAGGGCGCGGTCGACACCGGTGGCCACCGGGGGCAGCGGCTTGGGGTGGGCGGTCCGCGGCGGGAGCGCGGTCGGGCGCGGGGGAGCCGACGACCGGGTCTCGTCGAGGGCGGCCTGGAGCCGGGACCCGAAGTCGTCGAGGGCCTTCTCGGCCTCCTCCATCGTGATGTCGCCCCGCCGCACCAGGGTCTCGGTGTAGAGCTTGCGGACCGATCGGTGCTGATCGATCTTCTCGTACATGCGCGGCTGGGTGTAGCTGGGCTCGTCCCCCTCGTTGTGGCCGTAGCGGCGGTAGCACACCATGTCGATGACCACGTCCTTGTGGAACGCCTGGCGGAAGCCCACCGCCAGCCGGGCCACCCGCGCGCACGCCTCGGGGTCGTCCCCGTTGACGTGGATGATCGGCGCCTGGATCATCTTGGCGACGTCGGTGGGATACACGGACGAGCGGGCCGCCTCCGGGGAGGTGGTGAACCCGAGCTGGTTGTTGATCACGACGTGCACGGTCCCGCCCGTGCGGTAGCCGCGCAGCTGCGAGAGGTTCAGGGTCTCGGCCACCACCCCCTGGCCGGCGAAGGCGGCGTCACCGTGCACCAGCACCGAGAGCACCGGGAAGCTGGCGGGATCGTCGTGCTGGTCCTGGCGGGCCCGGGCCATCCCCTCCACGACCGGGTCCACCGCTTCGAGGTGGGACGGGTTCGACGCCATCGTCACCGGCAGCTCGACGCCCGAGAGGCCGACGAACTTCCCGCTGGCCCCCTTGTGGTACTTGACGTCGCCTGAGCCCTGCACCGTCTCGGGGTCGATGTCCCCCTCGAACTCCCGGAACAGCTCGGCGTACGACTTGCCGATGATGTTGGCCAGCACGTTGAGCCGGCCCCGGTGGGCCATGCCCAAGACCGCCTCGGACTGGCCTCGCTTGGCCGCTTCGTCGAGCAGGGCGTCGAGCAGGGGGATGGCCGACTCACCGCCCTCCAGCCCGAAGCGCTTCTGGCCCACGTACTTGGTGTGCAAGAAGCGCTCGAAGGCCTCGGCATCGTTGAGCCGCTCGAGGACGTGGCGCTGCTCCTCGGGTCCCAGCTCGGTGTGAACCCCCTCCACCTGGCGCTGGATCCAATGCTTCTGATCCGGGTCCTGGATGTGCATGTACTCGACGCCGACCGTCCGGCAGTACGCATCGCGCAGGATTCCGAGGATGTCCCCAAGGGTCATCACCTCGCGGTTGGCCAGTCCATCGGTGAGGAACTCGCGGTCCAGGTCCCAGATGGTGAGTCCGTAGGTCGCCGGGTCCAGCTCCGCATGCATATGCGGTTCCTTGACCGCCAGCGGATCCAGGTCGGCGATCAGGTGACCTCGCACCCGATAGATGTTGATCAGGCTCTGGACGTGGACCTGCTTCTCCAGGCGGGCCCGCTCCCGGTCCACCGGGTTGACGTCGTTGCGCCAACGCACCGGCTCGTAGGGAACCTGCATGGAACGGAACACGTCCTCGTAGAAGCCGTCCTCGCCCAGCAGGTAGCGGTGCACGCGGGCGAGGAACTCGCCGGACTCCGCGCCTTGGATGATCCGATGGTCGTAGGTCGAAGTGAGGGTGACGACCTTGGACACCCCGAGTTCGGCCAGCATCCTCGGGTCGGCGGCCTGGAAGCCGGC
>DASUHN010000089.1 GCA_036273495.1 Acidimicrobiales bacterium
ATCGAAGACCGCCGCGATCCCCTCCCAGTCCTTGCTGTCCAGACAGCGGAAGTACCGGGCCTTGAGGCCCTTGATCTCCTCGACGGCCTCGAGTCGTGACACCGGGTCGACGGCGGAGGCCATCGGCGGACTATCTCAGAACAGCAGGCTGGCGTGCCGGGCGAAGTCCAGCACCGGGTCGGGCCACAGCCCCATGGCCACGGTGAACGCCGCGCAGAGGCCGAGCACCAGAAGGACCCCGGGGGGCATGGCGATGGGCTCGTCCGCCAGCGGCACCACGTCCACCGGCTCTCCGGGCCCGGGGGCCGCCGGGCGGGACACCGAGGCCGCCGTGCCGCCCGGGCCGCCCCCGGCCGCCGACACCGCCAGCGCCGTGGTCAGCTCCGGGCTGGGGGTGGGCGCCGAGCCGTACATGAGGAACACCACCCGCAGGTAGTACACGGCCGCTACCGCCGCGCTCAGCATGGCCAGGATGGCCAGCGGATAGGAGCGGGCCTGGATGGCGGCGGAGATGACCGAGAACTTGGCCAGGAAGCCGGTGGTGAACGGCACGCCCGACTGGGCGAACAGGAGCAGCGCCAGCACCGCCGCCAGAACGGGGCGCTCCCGGGCCAGGCCCCGGTAGTCGTCGAGGCGGTGCCGGGAGTCCCCCCGGCGGCCGACCAGGGTGATCACCGCGAAGGTGCCGATCACCATGAAGGTGTAGGCGAACAGGTAGTACAGCGCCCCGGATATGCCCTGCGACGTGGCCGCCGCCAGGCCGACGAGCACGAAGCCGGCGTGGTTGATCGACGAGTAGGCCATCAGCCGCTTGATGTCGGTCTGCACCAGGGCGGCCACCGCCCCGACCACCAGGGTGAGGGCGGCCACCACCGTGATGACCGGCTGCCAGTCGGTGCGCAGGAGCGAGAACGACGAGTACAGCACCCGCAGCAGCCCGGCAAAGCCCGCCGCCTTGGCCACCGCCGCCATGTAGCCCGTGACCGGGGTGGGTGCGCCCTGGTAGACGTCGGGGCTCCAGGTGTGGAACGGGACCGCCGCCACCTTGAAGCCCAGCCCGACGATCAGCATGGCCAGGCCGGCCAGGAGAACCCCGTTGTCGACGATCTGGTTGCCGGCCAGGAAGGCGCCGATCTTGGCCAGGTTGGTGGAGCCGGTGGCGCCGTAGGTCAGGGCCACGCCGTACAGGAACACCGCCGAGGAGAACGCCCCCAGCACGAAGTACTTGATGGCCGCCTCGCTCGACTCCCGGCGCCGCAGGTGATAGCCGGTCAGCACGTACAGGGCGATCGACAGGGTCTCCAGCCCGAGGAACACCACGATGAGGTCGTCGGCCACGGCCAGGAACATGGCGCCGGCGGCCGACAGCATGGCCAGCACGTAGAACTCCGGGCCGTCGAGGCCCTCGCGGCGCAGGTAGTCGTCGGCCACCAGCACCCCGAGACCCAGCGCCACGCTGATCAGCATGAGGAAGAACACGCTGAAGCCGTCGACGGCGATGGCGCCGTTGATCGCGGTGTGGGCGCCCCGGTGCTGGACCTGGTCCCACAGGTACCACGACGCCCCGATGGAGGCGGCCGACACGACCGCGGTGGAGATGGCCCACGCCCCCCGGGGCGCGGGCCGGCGGTACAGCGATGCCGCCAGCATCATCAGCAGGGCGGCCACGCTGAGGATGAGCTCGGGCAGGATGGCCACGTAGTCGACGTGGGGGGTGACCAGGCCGCTCACCCCCAGGATCCCGGCCAGGCTCATGGCTGGCCTCCGGCGCGCTGGGCCAGCCCCGAGCCCACCGCCGGGGGCGGGTTGTGGGTCTGCGCCGTCACCTGGGCCACCACCCGGTCCGCCGAGGGGTTGATGCGGTCGAGGAACGGCCGGGGGTACACGCCGAGGGCGACGATCAGCACGACCAGGGGCGCCACCACGACGAGCTCCCGGGGGCTGAGATCGACGCCGGTGCGCCCGGTGCGGGGCCTGCCGTGGAAGGCCTGCTGGTACGCCCAGAGGAACACGAGGGCGGCCAGGATCACCCCGACGGTGGCGACGACCGCCCACCACCGGTGGGTGAGGAACGTGCCGAGCAGGAGCAGGAACTCCCCGATGAAACCGTTGAGCCCGGGGACCCCCACTGCCGAGAGGGTGACGACCAGGAAGATGGCGGCGAAGATCGGGGCCCGCTTCTGGACGCCGCCCATGGCCGGGAGCTCCGAGGTGCCGAGCCGGTCGATCAGCAGGCCGATGAGGAGGAACATGGCCGCCATGGTCAGGCCGTGGTTCACCGTCTGGTACACGCCGCCGGAGAAGCCCTGCGTGGTGAACCCGAACAGGCCGACGATGATCA
>DASUHN010000090.1 GCA_036273495.1 Acidimicrobiales bacterium
GGCGGAGGCGGCGGCGCGTCCGGGAGCCGTCTCGTACCTGGCGGTGGCCGGCGCCCTCGAGCTCCACGGGCGGTACGCCACCTGGCTCCCGGGCGCCGACGGGCGGTGGAGCCGGGCGCGCATGATCGACGACGTCCATCCGTGCCCGACCGGCGCGGCCCGGCTGGCAGCGGCGGTCGACGGCCTGATCGGGCCGGCGTGGCACCTACCCGGTCCCGCGCCGGGATGGTGGAAGGGGCCGTGGGTGCACGACCCCCGTTACAACGACCCGCTGGGTTCGTGCCCCGCCGACCACCCGCCGCTGGGGACGCCGCCGGCGTAGCGGGGCGCCCGCGGCCGGCCTCGGGCTACGCGGGGGCGGCCGGAAGGCTGGAGTTGAAGATGTCCTCGGCGATCTGCCAGGTGCCGTCGGCCTGCCGGGCCCAGATCTCCATGAACTTGCCGCGGTCCTGCGGGGCGCCGGGGATGTCCATCGTGTAACGCCCGACCGCGGCGCACATCGACGGGCTCTCGTGCACGGTCAGCAGGTCGAACGAGAGCTGGGCCCCCGTCTGCACGAACTCCTTGACGAAGCTCTCGACCGCCGGCCGGCCTTCCACGATGTCGGCGTTGGGGGCCATCATCCGGGCCCCGGCGGTATAGATGCCCGCAACCGCCGACGCATCACCCGCGTTGAAGGCCTTCAGCCACTCCTGCTCTCGTGCCGCCACATCCTGCTTGCTCACTCCACCCTCCGATCGCCGGTCCTTGTTCGTCGAGGATACGAACCTGAACGCCGCCTGGGCAGGGGGATGAATGCGACGATCAGCGCGCCATGCCCATTGGCGCCCTCAGCGCGCCGTGCCCATGGGCACGCTCAGCGCGCCATGCCCACTATCGGCGCCGCCAGGTGGAGGGCGCCGGTCGAGCCGAAGAAGCGGGCGTCTCCGTAGCTGAAGATCCCGCCGTCCGATGCCACCAGCCAGTAGCCGCCACCGTCGGCGGTGACCGCCATGCCCACGATCGGGCGATTGAGGCGGATGGCGCCCGCCGAGCCGTGGAACGAGGCGTCCCCGAAGGCGAAGATGCCGCCGTCCCGGGCCACCAGCCAGTACCCCCGGCCGTCGGCGGTGGGCGCCATCCCGACGATGGGCTGGTTCAGGTGGATGGAGCCGGTGGATCCGTGGAAGGAGGCGTCCCCGAAGTTGAAGATCCCTCCGTCCGCCGCCACCAGCCAGTAGCCGCCTCCGTCGGGGGTGGCGGCCATGCCCACGATGGGCTGGTTGAGACGCATGGCACCCGTCGACCCGTGGAAGGAGGCGTCGCCGAAGTTGAAGATTCCGCCGTCCCGGGCCACCAGCCAGTACCCCTTGCCGTCGGCGGTGGGTGCCATCCCGACGATCGGCTGGTTCAGGCGGAGGGCGCCGGTGGATCCGTGGAAGGAGGCGTCGCCGAAGTTGAAGATGCCCCCGTCGGCCGCCACCAACCAGTACCCCCTGTCGTCGGGGGTGGCGGCCATTCCGACGACGGGCGCCTTCAGGGGGTGGCCCCCCTCCGACCCCAGGAAGCCGTCCCCGCAGTAGGCGAAGACCCCGCCGTCGGAGGCGGCGAAGCGGTAGCCCCCGGTCCCCGTCGCCGGGCAGTAGGTGTGGGTCAGGGGCGGGTTGGTGGTGGAGCCGGTGCGCCGCGGATCATGGCGGAACATCGGCCAGGACAGGTTGCCGACGGCGTGGCCGGTCGAGACCTCGTAGTGGAACACCACGCCGTTGCCGGAGTGGTCGGTGCCGGTGATGGTGATGCCGATCGTTCCGTTGGGGTCGGGGGCCACGAGCGGTGAGCTCTGCATGCCGATCTGGTTGACCGCCACCGAGGCCACCACCGCCGCACTGCGGCCGTCGTAGATGTAGAGGCCGTCTCCCGTCGGCACCAGCACGTCCTGGTAGCCCTGGCCCGTGAGGTCGGCGGTCACCGGGCTGCCGATAACCGCCCCCACGCCCGGTGGGGTGAGCTGGGGCCAGTTGCCGAGGACGTTGCCGTGGGGGTCGAAGGCCCAGATCTGGCCGAAGTTCGGGTTCCCGCGCTGACCCTGCACCGCCTCGACCACGTCGAGCTGGCCGTTGCCCTCCAGATCGGCCAGGGCCGGAGAGGGCCGGGTGAAGCCGCCGAGATCGTGGCTCCACGCCAGGGAGCCGTTGGCGTTGAGCACGAACAGCTTGGTGGAGTCGGTCGTCTGCACCCCCTGCTGGGCCCAGTAGAAGCCGGTCCCCACCGCGATCTGCGGGCCGCCGGCACCGGTGATGTTCCCCACCGCGGGAGACGATGTCACCACGTCGTCGAAGCCGTGCCACCACATGAGGCTCCCGGAACCGTCGATGGCGTACACCAGGCCGCCCCGGTTCACCGGCCGGCCGTTCAGGGGGAAGCTCGGGGTCGAGTCCCCGCCCTCGACTATGTCGCTCGACCCCCCGCCGGTGAGGTCGGCCAACGCCGGCGAGGAGAACACGGTGTCGTTGGTCCGGAAGGGCCATCCCGGGTTGACCGCCCCGTTCGAGGCGTTCACCGAGTAGGCGTCCAGGCCGAGGGCACCGGCAGTGGCGTCGGCCACCCCGTCGTTGTTTATGTCACCGACGGCGGGCGTGGCGTACACCGGCTCGCTGGACTGGTTGGGGTCGGAGACCTGCCTGGCGAAGCGCAGGTGGCCGGCATGATCGAACGAGTCGTAGCCGCCACCCGTGGCCTGGAAGCTGCCGACGCCGACGAACATGTCGTCGAAGCCACTGGTGTCGACGGGCGCCGCCGCCGGTGACGAGTCGACCTGCTTGCCCGGGGCCACGGCAGCCGGCCACCCCGGAACGGCGCTGCCGTCGGCGAGGTGCCAGGCGTAGAGGTAGCCGTTCAGGCTGCCGACCACCATCGACGGCCCACCGGTATCGAGGTTGGCCGTGACGGGGGACGAGGCGCGGAACGGCGCCCCCGCCACCGTCTTCGACCACACCAGCCGGACCGACAGAGCCGTGGCCGCCGCGGCCGGCGCCGGGCCGCCTGGCCCGGTGGTGGTGACGGCGGCGGCCGCGGCGAGAGCGGCGGCGGAGGCGGCGAGGACGAGAGAGCGGCGGCGGCGCATATGCGACATCCTGCCAGCGAACGCCGGGTGCGCCGGCGCGCCGCCCGGGCCGGCGCGCCGGGCCCGGTGGTACCGTCCCGGCCCGGTGGGGGGCCCAGCGGAGACGATGCCGGCGGCGGTGTACAAGGGCCGCCGCACCGTCGTCGTCGAGGAGGTTCCGGTCCCGCGCATCGGCGACGACCAGGTCCTCCTGCAGGTCAGCCACTGCGGGGTCTGCGGCACCGACCTGCACCTGATGATGGAGGACTGGGGTCTGCCGGGGTCGGTGGCGGGCCACGAGTACTCCGGTGAGGTGGCGGCGGTGGGCGCGGCCGTCGAGGGTTGGGGCGTCGGGGACCGCGCCGTGGGTGGTCCGGGGCGGGGCTGCGGGACGTGCGGTCCCTGCCGCGCCGGGCGGACCAACCTGTGCGTGACCCGGCAGCTGTGGAACCCGGATGTATCCGTCACCGGGGCCTTCGCCCCCTTCAAGGCCGTCGACGCCGCCTCGTTGTTCCGGGTGCCGGAGGGCCTCGACCTGCGGACCGCCGCTCTCACCGAGCCTCTGGCGGTGGCGCTGCACGGCGTCCACCGCTCCGCTGTGCCCGCCGGCAGCCGGGCCCTGGTGACGGGGGCGGGGCCCATCGGGCTGCTGACGGTCGCGGTCCTCCGCGCCGTCGGGGTGGCCGACGTCACGGTGAGCGAGCCCGGGGCGCGCCGCCGGGAGCTGGCCACCAAGGTCGGCGCCGCCGTGGTCGGCGCCCCCGGAGATCTGCCGGTGCCGGAGATGCCGATGGAGCTGGTCCCCGCTCCGTTCGACGTGGCCTTCGAGTGCTCGGGGCGGTCGGACGCCATGGAGGCGGCGCTGGCGAACCTGGGCCGGGCGGGGACCCTCGTGCTGTCCGGGTCCGGGATGCACCGGCCCCGCTTCGACCCCAACCGCATCATCCTCAACGAGCTGGTGGTCACCGGAACGGCGGAGTACACCCCGGCGGACTACGAGGAGGCGCTGGAGCTCCTGGCGTCGGCCCGCCTCCCGACCGCCGACCTGATCGAGCCGGACGACGTGCCCCTCTCCGGCATGCTGGCCGCCATGGAGCAGCTGGTGGCCGGGGAGCGGGCGGGAAAGGTGATGGTGGTCCCCCGTGCCTAAGCCAGGACAGCCCCGCTTCAACCACGTGGCGATGAGCGTCCCCGCCGACCTGCTCGACGAGACGGGACGCAAGGAGATCGTCTCGTTCTACTCCGAGGTCTTCGGGTGGCAGGAGGTCGAGATGCAGACGCTCGACAGGAAGCGCCTCGTCCTGAGCGCCTACCGCATCGACCAGTTCGTGTTCCTGATCGCCGACGACACCCCGATGACCGCCCCCCGTCTCGACCACTTCGGCCTCGGCGTGGGGAGCATGGACGAGCTCGACACCTTCTACCAGCGGTCGCTGGCGTTCCGTGAGAAGGACGACCGGGTCGACATCATCGACAAGAAGACCGACCCCTATCCCGGCGTGTCGATCACCAGCTTCTACGTGCGCTACCTCCTGCCGATGATGGTGGAGGTTCAGTACTTCTCCTTCGACGGGTCGGCCCCGACCGGCTCCTGACCGTCCGGAGAATTTCCCTTTCGGACCTTCCACGGGCGGGCCGCGTCCCGTACGCTCGCCCCGAGACGAGGGAAGGGAGATCCACGGTGGACTACGTCGGCCTACTCAAGTTCCGTAACTCGGTGCCCGGCAGCGAGCGTGACGCCGCTCTCATGCGGCGGGCGGCGTGGAAGTACCCGGAGGGCATCCGCCTCATCGCCGAGTACTGGCCTTCGGCGTCCGACGTCCAGGTCGTGACGATCTT
>DASUHN010000091.1 GCA_036273495.1 Acidimicrobiales bacterium
GGGCAGCGCCTCCCGGGACGCGCTGAGGACCGAGAGCCGGGGGGCCGAATGCGACATCAGCCGGCCGATGACCTCGACCGACGGACCGTCACCGAGGAGATAGGCGTCGTCGACGATCAGGAGCGCAGGCTGGTGCCGGCCCTCCTCCAGGGCGGCGAAGAGCTCGTCGGGGCCGAGCCGACCGGCCCCTCCCGCCGCGGTGTCCCCCGCCACCAGGTCCCCGAGCAGGGCGCCCAGCCGGGCCAGCAGCACGGCAGGGACGGCGTCGCGGCGCTCACACGTGAGCCAGCGGACCGGGCCCTCGAAGGTGGCCGCCAGATGGGAGAGCAGGGTGGTCTTGCCGTGCCCGGCCGGGGCCACGACCACCCCGGCTCGCTTCGGACCGGGCAGCTCGGTGAAGGCGTCGACCAGCCGGCGCCGGACCAGGCCCCGGACCGGCACGGGCCCGGCTTCCGGAGACGCGGGGAGCACCGGGCGGGACCCGCCCGACTCCGTTCGAGCCGGAGGCTCCCATCCGAGGTCGCTGACCCGTGGCCCGATCTGCTCCGTCAACGTGGTGTGCTCCCGCCCCTCGCCACCAGTGCGCTTCCTCAGTCGTCCACCGGGCGCGGTTCCTTAGGAGTTTGGGAGTCACTCTGTGCACCAATGTGCCGGGGCGTGGGGTGCGCGCGGGGGCGCGCTCCGTCCAATTGCTGACTAACCGCCCGAGCCGGACGCGGCGCTCGGCGAACCCGACGGGCCCGAGCCCGGGGAGGAGGACGTCGTTCCGGTCGACGAGGAGCCGGTCGACGACGATCCCGTCGACGAGGGTCCCGTCGACGCCGGCTGGGACGAACCGGACCCTCCCGTCGATCCCGACCCGCTCACGGGCTGGGTGATCTGGCCGCCGTAGGAGATCGACACGTCGCACGCGGGCTGGTTGCCGTTGCAGGACACGACGAGGGAGAGCACGTTGCCCCCGGCCAGGGCCAGCGGCGGCGACAGTGGGAAGCTCTGGGCGTTGAGGTTGGCCAGGTTCAGGGCCAGGACGGTCTGAGGAGGCTGACCCGGAACCAGCTCCTCGAGCCTCGCCACTCCCCGCGTGCTCGCCACGTTCTGGACGAGCACGCTCGACAGTGACACCGAGTCGTCGGTCGGCACGGTGAACGAATGCGACCCGGTGGCGCCTGGTTGCACGACCGTTTCGAGCTGGCCCTGGAAGGGCTTGGTCGTCGTGGTGGGAGGGGCCACGGTGGTGGTGGTCGTCGGGGGCAGTGTCGTGGTGGTCGTCGTGCTGGACGTCGTGGTGGTGGTCGGGACCGTGGTCGTGGTGGTTGACAGGGCCGTGACCTGCTTGTTGACGTTGGCCACCTGGGCCGAGAGGGCCTGGGTCTGGGCGCTCTGCTGGGTGAGGGCGGTGTTGGCACCCTGGACGGCGGTGTTCTTGATGGCCGGCTTGAGGAGCAGGAGCCACAGACCCGCCAATGCGGCAGCGATCCCGAGGATGGCCGCCCCCTTGGGGAGAAGGGGTCGCTGGGTCAGGACCCCGTCGGTGTCGACCGGCTCGCCGCCCACCGGGTTGACCACCACGGTGTACTGCCGGTGCCGCATGGGCCCGCGGAAGATCCGCTGGACCGGCTTGATCCGGATCTGGACCAGCTGGGTGCGGCCCGAAGGCACGACCACTTGCGGAGGCTCGGCCAGGATGCGGACCGCTCCGGCCGCATCGGTTCCGACGATGGAGACCTCGGCCGGGATGTTCCCCCGGTTGTCGATCGCCAGCACCTGCTTGCCGCGGAGGCGGCCGAAGGCCACCTCGGGCAGCAGCTCGGTCGCGAGCTGGATGCTCTCCTCGACGGTGAGGCGCCCTTCCTCGACGCACGAGGCGCCCGGGGCGTTGGTGGGGACCACCCGTACGGCAAAGGGGTGGATCCGGGCCTCGGTCGTCGGCTCGTCCGGGGGGTGGAGCCGGACCAGGACGGTCTCGTTGGCCCCGGGGAACAGGGACACCGAGGGTGGCTCGACCGTGGCCCACCCCTCCGGCAGGCCGACGACGTCGAGGTTGAACTGCTCGACGATGTCGCTCGTGTTGAGGACCCCGACCTCGGAGGTCACCTCCTGGCCGGGCAGGACCTGGAGCTCCGGCTCCCTGAGAACCACGGTCGAAGGCATCAGGGCAGGAACTCCTCGATCCGGGTGACGTTGTCGGACGGGTCCACCTGGGCCTGGTTGAAGCCGCTCCCGCCGTCGATCTTGTCGGTCAGCCCGTTGCGGCAGAAGATCGTGTTGTTCCCGGTGCCGCCGCGGACGACCTCGGAGCCGCCGCTTCCGCAGATGAACGTGTCGTCCCCTGAACCGCCGATCAGCGTGTCGTGGCCGGCGGTGCTGCCGACGATCAGGTCGTTGCCATTGCCGGCGGTGATGGTGCCGCCGGTCGAGCCGGCCTTGAGGACGTCGTTGAACGTGGCCGTGCCGATGATGTTCTGGACGCCGCTGATCGTCTGTGTCCCACCCCAGCCGCCCGTGGCCTGACCGGTGGACAGGTTCACGTTCACCGCCGCCGGGGCGGTGGAGAAGTCGACGGTGTTCGACCCGGTGCCACCGTGCACGGTGTTGTTGCCCGGGCCGCCCACGACGAAGGTCGTGTTGCCCGGCCCGCTCGAGAGGGTGTCCCCGCTGCCGAGGTCGACGATCAGGTCGTCGCCGCCGCCGCCGTTGATGTTGTTGCCCTGGCCGTCCCCGACGAGGACGTCGGCCTGGGGGCTGCCGATGATGTTCTCGATGTTGCTGAGGGTGGCGGTGCCGCCCCATGCCCCGGTCACGGTGTGGACGGGCAGGCTCTGGCCACCCGCCGTCTTGTACGCCGACCCGGACAGGTTGACCTGGGCGCCGGTCGGAGCCTTGCTCAGGTCCAGCGTGTTGCTGGCCGTGTCGGACCCCTTCATGGTGTCCTTGCCCGAGCCGGGGACGAACGTCGATCCGGCGGCGCTGCCGTTCATGAGGTCGGTGCCCGCTCCGCCGATGAGGGTCGACGGGCCCGACCCCGAGTTGAGCGTGTAGGTCCCGGACCCGGCCACGAGCGTGTCGGTGCCCGGACCGCCGGTCAGGACCCCGTTGCCGGGCCCACCCGTGAGGTAGCTGCCGCCCTGGGAGGCGATGGCGTTCTCGATGGTCCCGACGACGACCGAGATGGTCCCGGCGCCCGTGCTCTGGGGCGTGGACTCGGCCAGGCTGAGGGTGGCCTGGCCCGGGAGCCTCGACAGGTCGATGGTGTTGTTGCCCGTGCCCCCGTCGATCGTCTCGTTGCCGCCCATCAGGACGAAGGTGTCGTCACCCGCGCCGCCCATCAGGGTGCCCGAGCCCGACGAGGCGCCGATGATGGTGTCGTTGTAGGCCGAGCCGATCACCGACGAGAACCCGGTGATCTTGCCGGCATTGCCCCATCCCCCGCTCACCACGCCCTGGTTGAGGTCGACGGTGACCCCCGCCGGCGCCTTGCTGAGGTCGAGGCTGTCGCTTCCGCCCCCGCCGTCCAGGTTGTAGGTGCCCGGGCCCAGGATGAAGTTGTCGTCTCCGGCGCTGCCGATGATGTTCTGGATGTTGAGGAGCACCACGGCGGCGTTGCTCGTCGATCCCGGCGTGTACGAGTTGTATCCGCCGAAGGCGACCCCCGGGCCGCCGGGGTTGCTGAGGTCGAACACGACCCCGGCCGGGGCCCCGGCAAAGGTGACCGTGTTGCCCGGGCCCGTGCCCCCGTCGATGATCATCCCGCCCGGCCCGACCACGAAGACGTTGCCGCCCACCGAGGCGCCGATGACCTCGGTGACCCCGCTGAGGCTTGCGGACTTGCCCCCGACCAGCGCAGTCCCGGCGGGCACCGCCACGCCGGTGGAGGTGGTGAAGGTACCGGTCGAGAGGTTGACCACCACACCTGTCGTCGCCTTGCTGAAGTCGAAAGTGCTCCCTCCGGCGCCGTCGGTGTAGTTGATCCCCGAGCCCGACCCCGAGCCGCCACCGCTGCTGCCTCCACCGCTGCTGCCTCCACCGCTGCTGCCGCCGCTACTTCCCCCGGTGGAACC
>DASUHN010000092.1 GCA_036273495.1 Acidimicrobiales bacterium
ACTGATGGGCAAAGCCGGGCGAATACAGATGGCTCCGCCCCCCGCTGCCCGCCAGGGCGCCGCCCACCAGCACCAGCACCGTCGTGCGGGCCCC
Source organism: Acidimicrobiales bacterium (assembly GCA_036273495.1). Lineage (NCBI taxonomy): Bacteria > Bacillati > Actinomycetota > Acidimicrobiia > Acidimicrobiales > Acidimicrobiales bacterium. The sequence goes on from DASUHN010000092.1 coordinate 95, forward strand.
GACCCGGTCGAGCGTGGCGGCCAGCTCCCCGACGGTCGTGGGCACCAACTGCTGGTCGGGCCACGACGCCCGCACCACCACCGCCGCCGGGGTGTCGGGGCCGTAGGCCGAGCCCGCCGCCAGGAGCGATTCCTCCAGCTCCCGGGGGCGGGCGGCGGAGAGGAACACCGCCATGGTGGCGCCCAGGGCCGAGAAGGCCGCCACCGACTCGCGCTCGGGCATGCTGGCCGCCGTGCGCCCCGCCAGGCGGGTGAGCACCACGCTCTGGCTCACGCCCGGGATGGTCAGCTCCCGGCCGAGGGCGGCCGCCGCCGCCGCCAGCGAGCTCACCCCGGGGACGATCTCGAAGTCGCGCTCCTCCGCCACGCACCAGTCGATCTGCTCCTGGATGGCGCCGTAGACGGCCGGGTCACCCGAGTGGAGGCGGACGACGGCGGCGTCGGGGTGGGACCGGTACACCCCCAGCACGTCCTCGAGGGTCATCGACTTCGAGTCGTGCACCTCGGCCCGGGGGCGGGCGTGGTCCAGGAGAGCCTCCGGCACGAGGGACGAGGCCCACACCACCACGTCGGCGGCGGCCAGGCGGTCCCGCCCTCGGAGGGTGATCAGGTCGGGAGCCCCCGGCCCGGCGCCGACGAACGAGATCACCGGGCCTCCTTCCGCCCGGCCTCCCGGCGCGGGGGCACGAGCACGCTGGCCAGGTAGGAGCCCGGTCCGTCCGCCGCCTCGGCCAGCGGCGCCACCCGCTCCCCGGGCAGCCCGAGGAGCTCCCCGAGGACGGCCCCGTCCAACCGGTCCGCTGCGTCGAGCCGGGCGGCCAGCTCGGGCAGGTGGCGGCCCCCCTTGTAGACGACCACCGCCGCGTCGGGGTCGGCCAGCGGGACGTCGAGCGCCCCCGCCCCCTCGACCGCGCTCACCAGGTGGAGGCGCTCGGAGCCGTCCAGGACCACGGTGCCCGAGCGGGCGGCCAGGTCCTGGAACGCCATGATCCCCGGCACGGTGCCGACGGCCACCCCGGGGCGGAGAGCCCGCACCGCGTCGGCCAGGTGGTGGAAGGTGCTGTACACGTTGGGGTCCCCGAGGGTCACGAACGCCACCCGCTCACCGGCGTCGAGGCAGCCCGCCACCCGCTCGGCGGCGGCGGCGTGGGCGGCCCGCCGGGCCTGCGGGTCGGGCACGATGGCGAAGACCACCCGCTCCACCGCCACGTCCGGCGCCGCCCCCCGCACGATCGACTCGGCCCGGCCCTCGGCGTCGGCCGCCATGGTCGGGGCCAGGACCCGGTCGGCCCCGCGCAGCACGGCCAGGGCCTTGAGGGTCAGGAGCTCGGGGTCGCCGGGGCCGACGCCCACGCCCACCAGCGCCGGGCGCACGTCGGTCTCGGCAGGGTCGTCACGCACCGCGGCCGGCGAACCTACTCCCAGCTGCTGCCGCCGTGGCCACGAAGCGGGAGGCGGGAGCCGGGTCCCCGCCGAGGTGGAGGTGCAGGTAGGAGGCGGCCAGGCGGGGGCCGGCCCAGCCCGCCCGGGCCGTCCCGTTGCGGCCCTCGAGGGTGAAAGCGTCCCCCGGGGGGTCGAGGGTGGAGTAGTGGAACTCGTGGCCCCGGAGACACCCGCCGGCGGGGGTCAGGGGGCTGTCGGTGCGCGCCGTGGCGGTGCGGTAGCCGAGGGTCAGGCGGTCGGTGAGCCGGCCGTCGGCCGGCACCACCCCGGCCAGGGGCGCGCCGTCGAGCCGGCGGGCCAGCCACAACAGGCCCCCGCACTCGGCCCATACCGCCATGCCGCCATCCACCCGCGTCCTCAGCTCGGCGAGGAGCGGGGCGTTGGCGGCCAGAGCCGCGGCGTAGACCTCGGGGAACCCCCCGCCGGCGTAGACGGCGCCGGTCCCGGCGGGCAGGGCCGGGTCGGCCACCGGGTCGAACGGGACCAGCTCGGCCCCCGCCGCCTCCAGCGCCTCGAGGTTGTCCTGGTAGACGAAGGTGAAGGCGGGACCACCGGCCACCGCCACCCGGGCCCGCCCGGCGGGGCGGGGGAAGGGCGGGTCCCCGACGGGGGCGGCCGGGGCGGACCGGGCCAGGGCCATCACGGCGTCGAGGTCGACGGCGCCCGCCACCACCTCCGCCAGGGCCCGGACCGACCCCTCCACCGCCGCCCGGTCCTCGGCCACCGGCACCAGCCCGAGGTGGCGGTCCCGCCAGGTCAGCCGGTCGTCCCGGGCCAGCGCCCCCAGCACCGGGATCCCGCTCGGGGCCAGGGCGGCGGCCAGGAGCTCGACATGGCCGGGGCCGCCCACCCGGTTGAGGATCACCCCGCCCACCCGCACGCCGGGTTCGAAGGTGGCGAAGCCGTGGACCACCGCCGCCACCGAGCGGCTCATCGCCGAGGCGTCGACCACCAGCACGACCGGGGCGTCCAGCAGCCGGGCCACCGACGCCGTGCTGGCGTCGGGGCCGGGGACGGCGGCCCCGTCGAAGAGCCCCATGACCCCCTCGACCACCAGCACGTCGGCGCCGGCCGCGGCCCGCCCCGCCAGC
>DASUHN010000093.1 GCA_036273495.1 Acidimicrobiales bacterium
GACAGCCGGCCCGCCGCCCAGTCCGCCACGGGGATCCCGCCGAGGGTGTCGGCCAGGGTGAGCGACAGCGGCACCTCCGGATGGGCAACGGCAAAGCCCATGGCCGCCCACCCCCCCATCGACTGGCCGACCACGTGGGCCCGTTCCACCCCGAGCTCGCTCACGAGCGCCGCCAGGTCGGCCGCCGCCGCCTGTGGGGAGGCGGCCCCGTTGTTGTTGGTCGAGCGGCCGAAGCCGCGCTGGTCCCAGGCCACGACCCGGAAGGTCGGGCAGAAGTGGGCGACCTGGTGGTGCCAGACGGCGTGGTTGCCGCCCGCGCCGTGGCACAGGATCAGCCACGGCGCCCCGTCGGGGCCGGCGACCTCGTAGTAGATCCTCTCGCCGGCGTGCTCCAGCCAGCCGGTGGCGCGGGGCACCTTCACTTTTGCACCGACCTCACCAATCGACCGATTCGGGGCGCATCATCCGACCGCCGGGTGTGTTATCGGTCACAGAACCCAGTATGCAAGGGTTCAAAGCTCGCTCCGGCGCGCAGTGCATCCGTAACCTGCGCGGCATGGATCTGGCGATCGAGGCCCACGGCCTGGTCAAGCGCTACGGCGGTCGTGTCCTGGCGCTCGACGGCGTCGATCTGCAGGTCGAGGCCGGCACCGTGTTCGGCCTGCTCGGTCCCAACGGGGCGGGCAAGACGACGGCGGTCCGGATCCTCACGACCGTCCTGGCCCCCGACGGCGGCCGGGCGCAGGTGCTCGGTCACGACGTGGTGCGGGAGGCCGAGCAGGTGCGCTCGGTCATCGGCCTGGCCGGCCAGTTTGCCGCCGTGGACGACAACCTGACCGGCTACGAGAACCTCCGCATGGTCGGCCAGCTCAACCAGATGAGCCGCGCCTCGTCCCGGTCCCGCGCCCGGGAGCTGCTCGGGCGCTTCGGGCTCGACGAGGCCGCCGACCGGCCGGCCAAGACGCTGTCGGGAGGGCAGCGCCGGCGCCTCGACCTGGCCGCCGCCCTGGTGTCCCGCCCGCCCGTTCTGTTCCTCGACGAGCCCACCACCGGGCTCGACCCGCAGAGCCGCAAGGACCTCTGGGAGATGATCGAGGAGCTGGTGAGCGAGGGCACGACCGTTCTCCTGACCACGCAGTACCTCGAGGAGGCCGACCGCCTGGCCCAGGTCGTCGCGGTGGTCGATCACGGCCGGGTCATCGCCGAGGGAACCCCGGCCGAGCTCAAGGCCCACTCCGGGGAGACGGTCCTCAGCCTGGAGATGGACGACGCCGAGGCGGCGGCGCAGGCGGCCGCCGCCCTCGAGCGGCTCGGGGACGAGGAGCCCAAGGTCGAGGGCGCCACGGTCGAGGTCAAGGTGACCGACGGGGCGCAGTTCCTCACCCGGGCCCTCCGCTCGCTCGACCGCCGGCGCCTGGTGCCCGTACATCTGGCCCTGCGCGAGCCCAGCCTCGACGACGTGTTCCTCTCGCTGACCGGCCACCGCGCCGAGGAGGAGCTCGTCGTAGACGACAGCGAGGCCCGCGCCTCGTGACCACCCTGGCCCCGCCCCGCACCCTCGCCCCGGACGGCGCCGCCGGCCTCGGCAACGGCCGGCCCGCCACGGCTCCGCCGCCGGTCGACGCCGTGGGGCGGGCCCGCCGGGGGCTGAAGGACGGCTTGGTGATGACCGAGCGCACTCTGCTGACGTTCGTGCGCACGCCCGAGGCCCTGTTCTTCATGAGCCTGCAGCCGATCATGTTCGTGCTGCTGTTCCGGTACGTGTTCGGGGGGGCCATCAAGATCCCGAACTACCAGAACTACCTGATGCCGGGCATCTTCGTGCAGACCGCCGCCTTCGGCTCGGTCGGGACCGCGGTCGGGATAGCCGAGGACCTCCAGAAGGGACTCATCGAGCGCTTCCGGGCCCTTCCCATGCCCCGTTCCGCCGTGCTGTTCGGGCGGGCGCTGGCCGACATCTGCCGCGGGGTGCTCGTGATCGCCATCATGACCGCGGTCGGCTTCGCCGTCGGGTTCCGGCCCAACACCGGGGTGCTCGGCTACCTCGCCGCTGTGGGCATCATCCTCTTCTTCCTCCACGCCGTCTCGTGGGGGTTCTGCGTGATCGGGCTGGCGGCGCCCAACAGCGAGACGGCGCAGGTGATGGCTTTTCCGCTGCTGTTCCCGCTCACCTTTGCGTCGTCGGCCTTCGTCCTCACCAGCCAGATGCCGGGGTGGTTGCAGCCCTTCGCCAACAACCAGCCGCTGAGCAAGGTGATCGACGCCGTACGCCATCTCATGCTGGGGGGCCCGACCACCGGCGACGTCGTCGCCGCTCTGGCGTGGACGGCGGGACTCCTGGCCGTGCTGGCACCGCTTGCCGTCTACCGTTACCGCCGCATCACCTAGCCGAGATCCGGCCGGTGAGCGGAGGGGGATCCGTGGCCACACCTGCCCAGATCGTGAGCGAGTTCATCGCCGCCTGGCCGGACAAGGACGTCGCCCGTCTGGCGTCGTTCTTCAGCGAGGACGCCGTCTACCACAACATCCCGATGGAGCCGGTCAAGGGCCGCGAGGCCATCCAGGCCACCTTTGCCGGGTTCATGGGGATGGCCGACCAGATCCGCTTCGACACCCTGCAACTGGTGGCCGAGGGCCCGGTCGTCATGACCGAGCGGGTCGACCACTTCATCGGACCGGAGCGCACGATCTCCCTGCCGGTGATGGGCGTATTCGAGGTCAACGACGGTGCCATCACCGCCTGGCGCGACTACTTCGACATGAACCAGTTCACCTCGCAGATGTCCGGAGGCGGCTGAGCCGCCGAACCGTGCTGGTCCAGATCTACGGCGTCACGGTGGCCGAGGACGCCCGGATGGTCAATGCGCTCGGGCCCGACCTGGTCGGGGTCGTGCCCGACGAGGGCCATGACAACTGGGACGCCGTCGACCCCGACACCATGCGGGCGGTGGTGGCCGAGCTGACCGCGGTACGCGTCGTCTGCCTGTCCCTCGGCACCGAACCCGACCGCATCCTGGCGGCCACCTCCGCCGTCCCCGCCGACGTGGTGCACCTGGCCCGGGCCCACCTGATGGACGACTCCGCCCTCGAGCAGGTGCGGGCCGGCGCGGGCGGGGCCGGTCTCATGCTGACCGTGCCTGTCGACGGGGCCGGCGCCACCGGGGTGGCCGACCGCCTGGCCCGCCACGCCGACTACCTGCTGCTCGACACCTCCCACCCCGACACCGGGGTGGTGGGGGCCACCGGCCTGGTCCACGACTGGGAGTTGAGCGCCCGCATCGTCTCGGCGGTGGGCGTCCCGGTGGTCCTGGCAGGGGGGCTGGGCCCGCACAACGTGGCCGAGGCGATCGGGGTGGTCGGCCCCGCCGGGGTGGACTCGGAGACCAGGACCAGCCGGCCCGGAGACCGCCGGCGCAAGGACCCCGAGGCCGTGGCCCGGTTCATCGAGTTGGCGCGGGCGGCGGGGCGGGGCTAGAGATCGGCCGTGCTCGTGTGGTGGGACTACCTGGTGGCGGCGGGGGCGTTCAGCGTCTTCGCCGTGTTGGCCTGGGTGCTGTTCACCCCGCCCGACGAGGAGTGGCTGCCGGTCGAGTTCCTGGACGACCGGGGCTGAGCCGCCTCGGGCTGGACTAGCCGGCGGGGACCTTCCAGCCCATCCCCTCGGCTATCTCCCTGCAGGTCGGGCACAGGGGGTAGCGCCGGGGGTCCCGGCCCGGCACCCAGACCTTGCCGCACAGGGCCCGGACCGCGGTGCCGTTGACGATGCCCTCGACGACCGTGGGCCCGGTGGAGACGAAGTCCCCCTCCTCGGGCTTGTACCCCTCGAGGACGATGTGGCTCATCCGCTCGTGGTCCCCGTCCAGGGCGGGATCGGATGTGACCGGCGCCGTCGTCTCGACGGGCGCGGTCGTCAGGGGACCCGGCAGGTCCTTACCCTCCGACGAGCTCCGAGGCGTCGACCGCGGCCGACGGGTGGCGCAGCTTCGACATCGCCCGGGACTCGATCTGGCGGATCCGCTCCCGGGTGAGGTCGAAGTGCTCCCCGACCTCCTCGAGGGTCCGCGGCTCACCCCGGTCGAGCCCGAACCGCAGGCGGAGGATCTGGCGCTCCCGGTCGTCCAGGGGCCGGAGCATCCGCTCGACCTCCCGGGGGAGGGCGGCGGTGATGGCCTCCTCGAGGGGGTTGGCGGCGGTCTGGTCGGCCACCAGCTCCCCGAACTCGGTGTCGGAGTCCTCCCCGACGGTCTCGTCCAGGCTCACCGGCTCCGACCCGTAGCGGAGGATCTCGGTCAGCTGGGCCACGTCCATCTCGCACGCCTCGGCCAGCTCGTCGATCCGGGGCTGGCGGTGGAGCTGGAGCTCGAGCTCGGCCGCGACCTTCCGCACGCGGGTGGCCAGGTCCCCGGCGTGCACGGGCAGCCGGATGGTCCGGCCCGTGTTGGCGATGCCCCGGGTGATGGCCTGGCGGATCCACCAGGTGGCGTAGGTCGAGAACTTGAAGCCTTTTCGATGGTCGAACTTCTCGACCGCGTGCATCAGGCCCAGGTTCCCCTCCTGGATCAGGTCGAGGAGGGGGAGGCCCGAGGACTGGTACTTCTTGGCAATCGAGACGACCAGCCGCAGGTTGGCCTTCACGAAGGTGTCGGTGGCGGCGTCGGCCGTGGCGATCTGCCGGCGAAGCTCCCGGCGCCGGGCCGAGGTCAGCTCCTTGCCCTTGGCCCGCTCCAGGTCGATGCGGGCCTGGGCGCCGAGCCGGATGGCCTCACCCAGGCGCGCCTCGTCGTCCTTGGTCAGCAGCTCGTGCCGGCCGATGTCCACCAGGTAGAGGTGGACCAGATCTTCTTCTTCTCGCTCGGAACGGTGAGCGGTGGCCAATTCGCCTCCGGGGGCTACTGCTGCTCGAAAGGGGACGCTGCTGGACGGCTTGCTGCTGAGTTACCTATGACAGGTATACCGGACCCGGGGCCCGGTGGCTGTTCTCTGGGGAAACAAATTCTACCCGGACCCTTGCTCTTCCCTGTCCCGAATTCGGCTTTTCTTCGGACCACCGGGGCCCCAGGCGCGCCGAAACGGCCTGACCCGGCGTCAGGTGATGGTAACCCAGGTGGCCCGGGAAGTCACTACTCCCCGTGGCCGGGAATTCAGCTCGGCAGGACCTTTTCCACAGCCGTGGTCACCTCGTCGGCCTCGGGGTCGACCATGGGCCGGAAGCGGGCCACGACCTCCCCCTCGGGCGAGATCAGGAATTTCTCGAAATTCCACTGGATGTCCCCGGCGTTGCCCTCGGCGTCGGCCACCGAGGTCAGCTGCCGGTAGAGGGCGTGGCGGCCGTCCCCGTTGACCTCGACCTTCTCGGTCATCGGGAAGGTGACCCCGTAGGTGGTCGAGCAGAAGGTGGCGATCTCCTCGGGGGACCCGGGCTCCTGCTCCCCGAACTGGTTGCAGGGCACCCCGAGCACGCTGAACCCCCGCCCGGCGTAGCGCTCGTGGAGCCGTTCCAGCCCCTCGTACTGGGGCGTGAGGCCGCACTTGGAGGCCACGTTGACGATCAGGGTGGCCCGGCCCTTGAACCCGGGCAGGCCCATCTCGGACCCGTCGAGGGCGGCGATGTCGGAGTCGTATACGGACATGGTCGGACGTTATATCGCGGGGGCCCGGCCCGATATGTCGGCCACCATCCCGAAGTGGTCGCTGGCGAAGGTCCCGGTCAGGGAGACGTCGCAGGCCAGCCCGGCCCGGCTGACCCAGACCCCGCTCCCGGGCCGCCAGGCCAGGAGGATGTGGTCGATGCGCCGGCTCGGCTCCCGCTCGGCAAAGGCGAAGGGGTTCCGGTTGTCCCATGTGTTCCCCTGGCCGCCCCCGCCGGCGACGTCCCAGGCGTTGATGAAGCACACGCTCCTGCCGTCCATGGCCGACAGCCCGGTCAGGTAGCGCATCTCGGCCGCCTCGCTGACGGCGTTGAGGTCCCCGGCCAGGATCGGGGGCACGGCGGCGTCGGGGTCGGCGGCGGCGGACACGAACTCGGTCAGGGCCCGCACCTGGTGCTCCCGGACCGCCCCGTCGTCGAGCCGCCAGGCCAGATGGGTGCAGAAGACGTCCAGGCCGTTGGTCCGGACGTGCAGGACCACCCGGTCGGTGTCGTCGGGCGCCGCCGACGGTGGGAGGGGGGACACGGCGGTCGCGTCGATGGGCCAGCGGCTGAGCACGGCGTTGCCGAAGGCGTGCCCGGCGATGCTCGACCCCGGCCCGAAGGCGACCTGGTACCCCGACCCGGTCCGGTCGGCCAGCCAGCGGGCCTGGTTCTTGCCCTCCGGGGACTCGACGACCTCCTGCAGGCAGACCACGTCGGGGCGGGCGAGATCGAGCCAGGCCACGATCTCCTCCCGGCGCTGCCGCCACGGCCCCGACAGGTTCCAGATGTTCAGGGTCATCACCCTGGCCACGAGTCCGTCGATGGGGCGAAGCTACCTTTCGCCTAGCGTCGCAGCCATGAGAGGCGTGGTGCTGGCCGGTGGTCTCGGCACCCGCCTGCACCCGCTGACCCGCATCACCAACAAGCACCTGCTGCCGATCTACGACCGGCCCATGGTCACCTACGCCATCGAGGCGCTGGTGCAGGGCGGGGTCAACGAGATCATGGTGGTGACGGGCGGGACGCACGCCGGGGAGTTCCTGCGGCTGCTCGGCAACGGCCACGAGTGGGGCATCGACCGGCTGCTCTACGCCTACCAGGAGAAGCCCGGGGGCATCGCCGAGGCGCTGGGGCTGGCGGAGCGCTTTGCCGATCAGGAGCCGATCTGCGTGTACCTGGCCGACAACATCCTCGAGCGGGGCATCGGCGCCAGCGTCGAGGCCTTCGGCCGGCAGGGCAGCGGGGCGCGCATCCTCCTCGTCCCCGTCGAGGAGCCCGAGCACCTCCGGCACCTCGGCGTGCCCAGGCTGGAGGGGGACCGGGTGGTCGGCATCGTCGAGAAGCCCGACGACCCGCCGAGCGCCTACGGGGTGGCCGGCATCTACTTCTACGACGCGTCGGTGTTCGAGGTCATCCGGGATCTGGTGCCGTCCCAGCGGGGGGAGCTGGAGATCACCGACGTGAACAACGCCTACATCGGGCGGGGGGTGATGGAGTACGACGTGATCGCCGGTTACTGGGGGGACGCCGGGGAGGACATCGACGCCTACTACGCGGTGAACGACTTCGTGCGCCGTCACGGGGCCAACAAGGCCTGAGCAGCGGTGCGCATCCTCGTCATCACGGCCCATCCCGACGATGTCGACTTCGGCGCCGCCGGCAGCGTGGCCCGGTGGGTCGACGAGGGCCACGAGGTCAGCTACTGCATCGTGACCGACGGTGACGCCGGCGGGTTCGACCCGGCGATGCCGCGCGCCGAGATCCCGACGATCCGGCGTGCCGAGCAGCGCGCCGCCGCCAAGGTCGTCGGGGTGGAGGACGTCCACTTCCTCGGCTATCCCGACGGCCGGCTGATGGTGTCGATCGAGCTGCGGAGGGACATCTCCCGGGTGATCCGGCTGGTGCGCCCGGAACGGGTGGTGTGCCCCTCTCCGGAGCGCAACTGGGCGCGGATCTACGCGAGCCATCCCGACCACCTCGCTGCCGGGGAGGCGGCGCTGGGGGCGGTGTACCCGGACGCGAGGAATCCCTTCGCCCATCCGGAGCTGGCGGCCGAGGGCCTCGAGGCCCACTCCGTGCTCGAGGTCTGGATGATGGCGGCGCCCGATCCCGACGTGTTCGTGGACATCACCGACCACATCGAGGCCAAGGTCTCGGCGCTGCGCTGCCACGAGAGCCAGATCACCGACCCCGCGGCGCTCGACGGGATGATCAGGGGCTGGACCGGGGCCACGGCCCGGGCCGCCGGTCTGCCCGACGGCCGCCTGGCCGAGGGTTACCGGCGTATCGACACTGCGTGACGGATTTCCGTTAGTGGATCCACACTCCGGGGAACAACCGGGGCCGGAGGTGGTCCACGATGGGGATCGGGGTAAGCGTTCTACTGCTGGCCGTGGGAGCGGTGCTGGCGTTCGCGGTGCACGTCACGACCAACGGGTTCGACGTCAACACGGTCGGGGTCATCCTGATGGTGGTCGGCGGCATCGGACTCCTGGTGGCACTGGCCTTTGCCGGCGGGGGTTGGGGTGGATGGGGCGGTTTCCGCCGCACCACCTACGTCGACGACGGGGTTGCCCCCCGTCGCGTCGTGCGCCACGACACCTTCGTCGACTAACAGTCAGCTTTCGACGGCGGGCCGCCGGCCCGGCCAG
>DASUHN010000094.1 GCA_036273495.1 Acidimicrobiales bacterium
CGGTCCCCGCCGGCGTGGCCAGCCGGGCCCCCTCGTCGCTGATGGCGAGGCCGATGCGCCGGGTCCCGAGGTCGATCCCCATCACCCTCACTCGACGGGCCCTCTCAATCGGTCGGCGCGCCTCCCGCCAGGCGGGCCCGCACCCCCTCGAGGGCCTCGTCGAGCCGGGCCGGGTCCCTCCCTCCGGCGGTGGCCAGCTCGGGGTGGCGACCCCCGCCGCCGCCGACGAGGCGGGCGGCGTCGGTGATCAGGTCGGACGCCTGCCAGCCGGCGTCCTTGCCGACCGCCGACACCAGGGCGGCCCGCTCCCCGTCCGGGGAGCCCCCGAGGACGACCACCTGGACACCGGGTCGCGAGCGGATCGTGGTGGCCAGCTCCCGCAACTGGTCGGGCGGGATCCCGTCGACGCGCGCCACCACGCGCCCCTCCTCCGCCGATCCGGCCAGCTCCGCCGCCAGGTCCTGCAGGCCCCTCCGGCGGGCGGCCTTCAGCTCCTCCTCGGCCGCCCGCTGCCGGTCGAGGAGGCGGGTCAGCGCGTCCGACACCTCCTCGGGCCGGCTCCGCAACAGCTCGGCCACCCGCCCCAGAGTGTCCTCCTCGGTCTCGATGTGGGCCAGCGACGCCCGACCGGTCAGCGCCTCGATGCGCCGGGTGTTGGCACCGATCGAGCCCTCGGACACGATCTTCAGGGGACCGATCATCCCGACGGCGCCCACGTGGGTGCCTCCGCACAGCTCGACCGACGCCGGGCCCGCCTCCACGACGCGGACCACGTCCCCGTAGCGGTCCCCGAAGAAGGCGATGGCGCCGATCGACTCGGCGTGCTTCATCGACGTCTCGTAGGCGCGCACCGGCGCGTCGGAGATGACGATCTCGTTCACCAGCTCCTCGACCCGGCGCAACTCGTCGGCGCCCGGAGCGGCAAAGTGGCTGTAGTCGAACCGCAGGCGGTCCGGCGCGACCAACGACCCCTGCTGCTGGACGTGGTCCCCGAGCACCTGGCGCAGCGCCCACTGCAGGAGGTGGGTTCCGGTGTGGTTGCGACGGATGTCGTCGCGGCGCGCCGTGTCGACGGTCGCGGTGGCCTCCTGGCCGGCGCTGACGTCCCCGTCGCGCACCCGCCCCACGTGGCGGTGCAGCCCGGGCAGGGCGTAGGAGGTGTCGGTCACCTCGAGGGTCCCGGTCTCCGTGGTGACGGTCCCGGTGTCGCCTACCTGGCCTCCTCCCTCCGCATAGAACGGGGTGCGGTCGAGGAAGACCTCCAGCTCCCCGTCGGGGCGCTCCAGGACGGCCAGCACCCGCCCCGTCGCCTCGGTCTGCCCGTAGCCGAGGAACTCGGTCGAGCCGCCCTCGTCCAGCAGCTGGCGGTAGCGCTCGTCGGCCGCCGCCGCCCCGATCTGCTCCTTGCCGGCCCGCCGGGCGCGCTCGCGCTGGCGGGTCATCTCCTCCTCGAAGCCCGCCATGTCGACCTCGACGCCCCGCTCCGCGGCGATCTCCTGGGTGAGCTCGACCGGGAACCCGTGGGTGTCGTGCAGCAGGAACGCCACCTGCCCGCCGACCCGGGCCTCCCCCGACTCCAGCACCTCGTCCAGCAGCGCCGAGCCGGCGCGCAGGGTCTGGCGGAACCGGGCCTCCTCCCGGCCGATGATCTCGGTGATGCGGTCCGCTCCCCGCTCCAGCTCCGGGTAGGCGCTCCCCATCAGGCCCCGCACGGCGTCGAACAGGCCGGCGGTGACGGGTCGCTCGGCCCCCAGCTGGTGGGCCCGCAGCACCGCCCGGCGGATGACCCGGCGCAGCACGTAGCCCCGCCCGTCGTTGGAGGGCATCACCCCGTCGGCCACCAGGAAGCTCATGGCCCGGGCGTGGTCGGCCAGGACCCGGAGGGCCACGTCGGCCCGGTCCTCGTCCCCGTAGCGCCGGCCCGTGGCGGACTGGGCCGCTTCGAGCAGGGGGGCCATGAGGCTGGTCGAGTACGAGGCGAACGGTCCGGTCACTCCCTCGACGATCGGGAGGATCCGTTCGAAGCCCGCCCCGGTGTCGATGTTCTTGCGGGGCAGGTCGACCAGCGACCCGTCGGGAAGGCGCTGGAGCTGCATGAAGACCAGGTTCCAGATCTCGACGTAGCGCTCCTCGCCGCCCCCCGCCGGGCCCCCGCTGTCCCCGAGCTCGGGCCCGTGGTCGTAGTACAGCTCGGACGACATTCCGCACGGCCCGGGGGCGCCCTTCTGCATCTCCCAGAAGTTGTCCTCGCCCATGCGCTGCACCCGCTCCCGGGGCACACCGACCGACTCCAGCCAGATGGCCTCGGCCTCGTCGTCCTCCTCGTAGACGCTCACCCACACCCGGTCACCGTCGACGCCGAGGCGCTCGGTGACGAACTCCCAGGCAAAGGGGATGGCCTTCTCCTTGAAGTAGTCCCCGAAGCTGAAGTTGCCGAGCATCTCGAAGAAGGTGAGGTGGCGGCTGGTGTGCCCGACCAGCTCGACGTCCCCCGTGCGGAAGCACTTCTGCACGCTGGTGGCCGTCGGCCACGGCGGGGCCTCCTCCCCCAGGAAGATCGGGATGAACTGAACCATGCCGGCGTTCACCAGCAGCGGCGCCGCGGGGTGGTGCGGGATCAGGCTGGCCGAGGGCACGAGCGTGTGCCCGTTGCCCACGAAGTAGTCGGTGAAGGCCTGGCGCAGCTGGTCGGCGTCCATGGAGGAACCGAGGCTACCGGCGCCCCGCCAGCGACTCCCGCAGTTCCGCTTCCCGCTCGCGCATCGCCTCCCGCCCGTCGGACACCGCCGCCCGCAGGTCCTCGCCGAGACGGCGGAGCGAGTCGGCCAGGTCCGCCGACACCCGCTCCGGGGTGTAGCGCTCGATGGTCGAGCGCACCAGGCGGGTCAGCCAGAGGGACAGGCCGAAGCCCAGCCCCATCCCGATGGCGAGGTAGAAGAGCCGCTTGAACATGTCCGCTCGCGGTGCCTCAGTCGTCCTCGTGACCGCGGCGGAAGCGCGACAGGGCCCGGCCCGTGCCTGCGCCGAAGGCCAGCACTTTGATGACCGGGTTCGAGAAGCCCAGGTAGGCCAGCCGGCTGGCCGAGTCCAGGGTGGCCGCGACCGACGCCGCCGTCTCGAGCAGCCCGTCCATCCGCACCAGCTCGGCCTCGGTGCGCTCGGCTATCCCCCGCATCTGGATGAGCACGGGAACTGTCTCGGAGCGGACGTCCTCGGCCGTCTCCCTCACCGCCGCCACCGTCGCCGTTAGGGCGGTGACAGCTCGGCGCAGGGAGACCACGGCCCAGACCAGGACCACCGCCACCACGAGCCCGACGCCCCCGCCCACCGCGGCCCCGATGTCGCCGCCGCTCAGGAGTGCCCCTCCGCGGGCGGCGCCGCCCCGGCCACTCTCTCCACTCCACTCTCCTTCGGCGCTCGACGGTCGGGCGCGCCACTATGCCAGAGCCCACCAACCCCCCCGGCGGTACCGGACCGCCACCTCACGGGAACGTCTGTTCCCGCCGGGCCCGCCACCCGGAGGGCGGGCGGACGGGCGGACCGGCTGACCTTCCCCGACGGCCCCGATCCTGGGATGATCGGCGCCGACAGGCGGACCAGAACCAGGGGGGATCAGATGGAGCGCGTGAGGACCGGCGGCGCCCGCAGGGCGGCCCGCTTCGGGGTGGTGCTGGTCGTGCTGGGGCTGGTGGCGGCGGCGTGCAGCAGCAAGGGTGGGTCCGGGTCGGCTGCCGGTTCCGGCAGCAGCACCACGGCGGCGGGAGCCACCACCACCGGCGCCGCGGGCGAGGGTCCCCAACCCTGGCGCTATCCGGGATCGGGCAACGTCCAGGTCGGGACCGGCACCACGACAGGAGGCGTCAAGTGCTCCTCGGGGGTGGCCCAGATCCCCTACTCCTACGCCCCCCCCTGCGTCGCCAAGTTCACCGGCAGCAACGGGGGCGCCACGTCCAACGGGGTCACCTCCAACGAGATCCTGATCGCCAACCGGGTGTTCCCATCCACCGCCAACGCCGCTCAGGTGGCGGCCATCGCCAAGCAGGACGGCGCCGCCCTGCCTGTTGTCGACCAACAGGTGCGCCGGACCTTCGTCGACTACTTCAACAAGACCTTCGAGCTGTACGGGCGCAAAGTCGTCATCCAGGACGTGGCCGCCTCGGGCAACTCGACGTCCGAGGCCCTCAACCAGGGTCAGGCCCAGGCGTGCGCCGA
>DASUHN010000095.1 GCA_036273495.1 Acidimicrobiales bacterium
CGGGCTCTGGATCGCCCTCGGGGCGGGCGGGGGCGGCTCGGCCCTCCTGCTGGTTACCGCCTGGCGCCCGCCGGCGCGCGCCACGACCGGCTGAGGCCCGGGGCGAGAGGGGCGGGGAGGCGGCGGAGGGCGGCTTCGCCCGGGACGGCCAGGGCCAGCAGGGCCAGGGCCACGGCCCCGTCCATCCACCAGTGGTTGCCCGTGCCCACCACGACCGCCACGGTCACGGCCAGGTGGAGCGGGCCCAGCCACCGCCCCCGGCTGCGGGTGGCGGCCTGCACCGCCGAGAGGGCCACCACGCCCGCCCACGCCACGTGCACGGACGGCATGGCGATCAGCTGGCCCGGGTCCGCCAGCCCGCCCGGGTCGTAGACCGACTGGCCGAAGTGGCGGGCCACGTCCACGACCCCGACCCCCGGGACCAGGCGGGGCGGGGCAACGGGGACCGCCTGGATGAGGGCCGCCGCCAGGGTCACCAGGACCAGCCGGCCGCGCGCCCGCCGGTAGGCGTCCCGGTGCCGGGCGAAGATCCAGGCCAGGAAGATCCCCATCACGGTGAAGTGGGCGGCTCCGTAGTAGACGTCGGCCGCCCGGCCCAGGACCGGGTGGTGCAGGAAGGGGTGCTGGAACCAGGCCTCGCCCGGCCAGTGGAGGTCCCGCTCGACCCGGGCCACCCAGCGGCCGTGCCCGACGGCGCCGGCGGTGCGGGTGGCGAGGTGGTCGAGGAGGATCTGCCACGCCGCGTACAGGCCGGACAGGACGGCCGCCTCCCGCAGGTAGTCGGCGGCCCACCGCAGCCGGGCCGGGCCCCGCCGGACGAGCACGGCCCCGGCTATGAGGCCCGTCCCGAGGAGCAGCGCCTGGCTCCAGGAGAGCACGGCTCAGCCGGCCCTAATTATTCGATAGCCTAACCATGTGGCTACCAAAGCATCTCTCCTCCCCGGTCGGGTCGCGGCCCGGCTGGCCCGCCAGGTCGAGGTCGGCCTGGCCCAGGTCGACCTGTCCGTGCCGCAGTACCGCATCCTTATGTTCCTGGACGAAGGGGCGGCGGTGGCGTCGAAGCTGGCCGACCACCTGGCCGTGAGCCGGCCCAGCGTCACCGCGGTGGTCGACGGGCTGGTGGCACGGGGCCTGGTCGAGCGCCGCCACGACGAGCAGGACCGCCGGCGGGTGGGCCACGTCCTCACCGCCGAGGGGGGGCGGGTCCTCGAGGCCGCCGACCGGGAGGTCGACGCCCGCCTCCGGGAGATAGCCGGGTACCTGCCCGACGAGGGGGAGGCCGCCGCCGCCTTCGACGGGCTGGACCGCTGGCGGCAGTCGCTCGACTCCTACCGCGCCGCCAAGGTGGCGGCCCGGGAGGGAGGGCGCCGGTGATCTCGCGCTACGGGGCCCCCGAGGCCACCATCGACACCGACCGGGAGAAGACCTGGCTGCGCCGCGCCATCCCGATCGTCCTGGCCCACAAGGCGATGTTCCTCACCTCGCTGGTGTCCTCGTTCGTGGGCCTGGTGCTGCAGGTGCAGATCCCGAACATCATCGGCACAGACGCCATCGACCAGTCGATCCTGCTGCACAAGGTCCCCCTGGGCCACTACGTTCAGCTGGCCCTGGTGCTGGCCGTCCTGGCCGGGCTGTGCGCGTACGTGTCCCGGCTGTTCCTCATGCGTACCGCCTACCAGATCGAGTTCGACCTCCGGAACATCATCTACGAGCACTTGAGCCGGATGTCGTTCTCGTTCTACGACCGGGTGCAGACGGGCCAGCTGATCTCGCGCGCCAACTCCGACATCCGCTCGGTGATGATGTACCTGACCTTCGGGCCCTCGATCCTGGTCCAGTGCCTGATGGCGGTGGTCGCGTTCGTGTTCATGCTGCGCATCAACGTGCCGCTGGCGTTCGTGGCCATGGTGACGATGCCGTTCATCTACGTCGGCGGCGTGCGCATGCGCAAGGTCATGTTCCCGGTGTCGTGGATGATCCAGTCCCGGCTGGCCGACGTGGCCACCATCGTCGACGAGAACATCAACGGCGTGCGGGTCGTGAAGTCCTTCGCCGCCGAGCCCCAGCAGCTGCGCC
Organism: Acidimicrobiales bacterium; assembly: GCA_036273495.1. Taxonomy (NCBI): domain Bacteria; kingdom Bacillati; phylum Actinomycetota; class Acidimicrobiia; order Acidimicrobiales; species Acidimicrobiales bacterium. Next base: position 2,077 of record DASUHN010000095.1, read on the forward strand.
TGCTGGCCCAGGCCGCCGAGCGGCTGCGCTGGGCCTACGTGCGCGACGCCGACCTGCGGGCCCGCTTCACCCCGCTGGTGCAGAACCTGTCCCAGGTGGGCCTGGCGCTGGTCCTGCTCTTCGGCGGCTACCTGGTGGTGCACGACCACCTCCAGGTCGGCACCCTGCTGACCTTCAGCTTCTGGATCGTGATGCTGCAGATCCCGTTCCAGATGCTCGGGATGCTGATCATGATGGGCCAGCGCGCCGCGGCGTCCGCCGAGCGGATCTACGAGATCCTCGACGAGCGCCCCACGGTCGTGGAGCGGCCCGGCGCCACCGATCTGGCGGCGGCGGCGGGGGACGTGGTGTTCGACGACGTCACCTTCTCCTATTCCCCCGACGGGCCGAACGTGCTCGACGGTCTGGACCTCCACCTGCGCCCGGGGGAGACTGTGGCCGTCGTCGGGCGCACCGGGTCGGGCAAGTCCAGCGTGGTCCGCCTCCTCGACCGCTTCTACGACGTGACCGGGGGGGCGGTCCGCATCGATGGCCAAGATGTGCGCGACGTCACCCTCACCAGCCTGCGCTCGCAGGTCGGGCTGGTGCTCGACGAGCCGTTCCTCTTCTCGGTGTCGATCAGGGAGAACATCGCCTACGGGCGCCCCGACGCCGACTTCGCCGATATCGAGGCCGCCGCCCGGGCCGCCGGCGCCGACGGGTTCATCCGGGCCCTGCCCGACGGCTACGACAGCGTGGTGGGGGAGCGCGGCTACACCCTGTCGGGCGGCCAGCGCCAGCGCATCGCCATCGCCCGCACGCTGCTCGACAACCCGCCGGTGCTGGTGCTCGACGACGCCACCAGCGCCATCGACGTCAAGGTCGAGCTGGAGATCCACAGCGGCCTGCGCCGGCTGATGGAGGGCCGGACCACGCTGATCGTGGCCCACCGCCTGTCGACCATCAGCCTGGCCGACCGGGTGGTGCTGATGGACCGGGGCCGGGTGGTGGCCGAGGGCACCCACGCCGAGCTGATGGCCGGCACCCCGTTGTACTCCGAGGTGCTGGCCCAGTCCGACGCCGCCGACATCGCCCCCGAGGGCGCGAGGGAAGGGGTCCGCTGATGGCGTTCGGGGGGATTGCCGGCGGCCACTGGGGCGGAGCGGTGGGCGGCCCGCGCCAGGCCGCCAACCCGGGCGGGGGGCTGCCCTTCGCCGGGGTGCCGTGGGAGATGCAGGCCGGCGTGGACAAGCTCCTGGCCGACGAGCCCGACCACGGGGAGCCCGACGCCCGCTTCACCTACCGGGCCGGGGCCGACGAGGCGCGCCACCTGAACCTGCGGGGCCTGGTCTTCCGGCACTGGAAGCTCGGCGTCCTGGCGGCGGCGTTCGTGGCGCTGGTCAGCGTCTCCAACCAGGCCGGTCCCAAGCTGATCAGCTACGGCATCGACCACGGCATGGCCCGCTACAAGGACTTCGGTGTGGTGGTGGTGGCCGCCGGGCTGTACCTGGCCGCCATTGTGGTCACAGCCGTCGGCCAGCGCAGCATGGCCCGCACGACCGGCCGGCTGGCGGCCGGTGTCATGAACGACCTCCGGGTCAAGGTGTTCACCCACCTCCAGCGTCTCGGCCTCGACTTCTACACCGACGAGAAGGCCGGCGTGATCATGACCCGGATGACCAGCGACATCGAGAACCTGCAGCAGCTGCTGCAGGACGGCCTGGTGCAGTTCGCGGTCCAGGGCCTGACCATGCTGGTGATCGCGGCCATCCTGTTCACCACCAACGTGAAGCTGGCCCTGATCACGGTCCTGCTGATCGTCCCGCTGCTCACGGTCATGTCGTTCTGGTTCCGGTCGGCGTCGGAGCGGGGCTACGACCGGGTGCGCGACGGCATCGCCAACGTGCTGGCCGACCTGGCCGAGAGCCTGCACGGCGTACGGGTGGTGACCGCCCACAACCGTCAGCGCCACAACGTGGTGCACCACCGCAACGTGGTCGGCGAGTACCGGGACGCCAACAACTTCACGGCGCAGATCACCGCCCTCTACGGGCCGGGGACCCAGCTGCTGAGCTGGCTGGCCCAGGCCGCCCTGCTCGCCATCGGCGGCAACATGGTGCTGCACCACTCGGTCAGCGTGGGGGACCTGGTCGCCTTCTTCCTGTACCTCAACCGCTTCGTGGCCCCGATCCAGCTGCTGGTCCAGCAGTACAACACCTACCAGCAGGGCCAGGCATCGATGGTCAAGCTCCGCGGCCTGTTCGCCATCGAGCCGAGCGTTCCCGAGAGCCCCACCGCCGAGGAGCTGCCGCTCATCAACGGGGAGATCACCTTCGAGGACGTGACCTTCGGCTACGACCCCGCCACTCCCGTCATCCGGGACGTGAGCCTGCGTGTAGCCGCCGGGGAGACCGTCGCGTTCGTCGGGCCCACCGGCGCGGGCAAGTCGACCATGGCCAAGCTGGTCACGCGCTTCTACGACCCCACTGCGGGCCGGGTCCTGATCGACGGCCACGACCTCCGCGACGTGACGGTGGGATCCCTGCGCCACCAGCTCGGCGTGGTGCCCCAGGAGCCGTTCCTGTTCGCGGGGACCATCCGGGACAACATCGCCTTTGCCGTGCCGGACGCGAACGACGACGAGGTCTGGGACGCGGTGCGCGCCGTGGACCTGGCCGAGGTCATCGAGCGCCTGTCCGACGGGCTCGACACCATCGTCCACGAGCGGGGCCAGTCGCTCTCGTCGGGGGAGCGCCAGCTGCTCGCCCTGGCCCGGGCGTTCATGGCCCGGCCCCGGGTGCTCGTGCTCGACGAGGCCACGTCCAACCTCGACCTGTTGTCCGAGACCAAGGTCGAGGCCGCCCTCGACGTGCTGTTGCAGGGCCGCACCGCCATCCTGATTGCCCACCGGCTCACCACCGCCATGAAGGCCGACCGCATCGTGGTCGTCGACGAGGGGCAGGTCGTGGAGATGGGGTCCCACGCCGAGCTGGTCCGCCGGGGCGGGCGCTACGCCGAGATGTACGCCACGTGGATCAGCCACACCGAGGGCCGGGCGGCGTAACCGTCCGCGACACCGAGGGGCTGCGGCCGGTAGGGGCCGGCTTTTCCCTGTTCGGGGCCTTCTGGGGATCGTGGGCGGTGGCGGCCGCCGATCTCGAGCGGGCCCTCGGGGTCAGCCCCGGCGGGTTCGGGCTGCTCCTTTCGCTGGCCCTGGCCGGGGCGGCGGTGGGCAACGCCGCCGGCGGGGCCCTCACCGAGCGGTGGGGCACCTCCCGGGTCCTGGGCGGGACCCTCGTGGTGTGGGCGGCGCTGGTCGCTGCCATGGCGGCCGCCCACCAACGCCTGGCCCTCGGGGCCGCCCTGGTCGGGGTGGTGACCGCCGGGGGGATGGTCGATGTGGCCATGAACGTGGCCGCCACAGCCGCCCTGGGCGCCACCCCGGGGCGGCTGGTCCGGTTCCACGGCCGGTTCAACCTCGGGGCGGCCGCCGGGGCGGGGCTGACCGGGGCGCTGATCGGCACCCACCACGGGTGGCGCTGGTCGTGGGCCGGGGTGGCGGTGGCGGCGGCGCTGCTCGGCCTGGTCTGTCTGCGGGCCGCGCTGCCCGCAGGGGAGGCGGGGGAGCGCAGCGGCGTCCGGGCGGCGGTCGCGACCCTGCGGCGGGAGCGGCTGGTGCTGGTGGCGGTGGCCTTTGCCGTCGGCGCCATGGTGGAGGGCGGCATCGAGTTGTGGGGCGTCCTCTACATGCGGACCCGCCTGGCGTCCGGCCTGCTGGTGGGGGCCGGCGGGGCGGTGGCCGCCTACCTGCTGTCGGCCTCGGCCCGGCTGGCCCTGGGGCCCCGCGTCGGTAGGCACGGGCCGGTCCGGGGGGTGGCGGCTGGGGCGGGGGCCGCCGCGGCCGGGACCGCCCTGATGGCGGTGGCGCCCGTCGCCTGGGTGGCGGCTCTCGGGCTGATCGTGGCCGCCGGCGGCGTGTCGATGTGCTGGCCGCTGCTCCTGGCCCGGGCCAGCGCCGGCCGGCCCCGGCCCGGGCTGGTCGTGGGGGCGGTCTCGGGGGTGGGCTACCTCGGCCTGGTCCTCGGGCCGACGCTCGTGGGGGCGGTGGCCGAGGGGGCGGGGTTACGCGCCGGGCTCGGGATGCTGGCGGGGGCGGCGGTGTTCGTGGCCATCGTCCCGGTACTGGTGGGGCCCCCGGGCGGGGGCCCGGTGGGGCCGGGGCCGGCGGGTGGCCCCCCTTCCACCTCGCGCCGCAGCCAGCCCAGGTCCGAGGGGCGCAGCGCCCCGGTGGCCAGCACCGCCACCGGCGCCGTCACCACCCCGAGAGCCAGCTGGACCAGGGGCGGGAGCAGGTAGCCGGCCCCGAGGACCACCGCCAGGACCGCCCCGGCCCGCAGCGCCTGGGCCAGCCGGTCGAGGGGCCACCCGAGCCCGAGCCGGCGGCTGATGGCCGCCGCCAGCACGAGGACCGACACCGCCTCCCCCGCGGTGGTGGCCGCCGCCGCCCCGACGTACGAGAACGCCGGGATCAGGGTCACGTCCAGCAGGGCGTTGAACCCCAGGACGGCCACGGCGATGCCGAGCAGGGCCCGCTGCTCGTGGGCGGCGAACATCACCGCGGATGCCACCGACCCCAGCAGGATCAGCCCGGCGGCGGGGCACAGGACCGACAGCACGACCCCCCCGCCGTGGTAGTGGCGGAAGGCGTGCAGGGCGGGCAGGGCCCGCCACGCCGTCATGGCCCCCCCGACCCCCACGATCACCGTGGGCACGGTGGCCAGGTGCATGACGGTCGCGTAGCGCCGCCGCAGCACGTCCCGCCCGGCGGCGTAGGAGCGGGCCAGCACCGGGTTGAGCACCGCCACCATCAGCCCGGGGAACACCGCCACCGCGTCGATGAAGCGGTAGCCGGCCCCGTACTGGCCCACGGCGTTCGACGGCTGGACCCACGCCAGGACGAACACGTCGAGCCGGTAGTACAGGCCGGTCACCACCCCGGCCGCCCCGAGGGGGGCCGCCGCCCGCACCAGGGGCCCGAGCTCGGCGGGCGCCGGGGCAAAGCGGTAGGAGCCGAGAGAGAGGGCCCGGACGGCGCTGATCGACAGGCTCAGGCCGTTGGCGGCCACGTACAGCCACACGAACGTCATCACCCCGGCGCCCCGGTGGCTGAGCACCACCACCCCCGCCACCAGCACCACCGACTCGGCCAGGTTCCCGATGGCCACCCACCCCATCCGCAGGCGCACCTCCAGCGTGACCTGGAACGACTGCAGGGTGGCGAGGATGGTGATGGCCACCGCCACGGTCGCGGCGTGCACATCGCCGGCCCGGTAGCCGGCCGCGTGCAGGATCGCCACGGTCACCGCCGACAGCGCCACCGCCACCACCACGCGCAGGTAGAAGAGGTTGGGCACGAGGGACCGCTCCCGCCGCGGGTCCTGGGCCACGTCGCGGGCGGCGATGGCCGTGAACCCGAAGTCCACCACCGGCCCCAGCAGGTCGGGGACCGCCACCGCGAACACGTACACCCCGAGCCCGGCCGACCCCAGATGGGAGGTCAGCAGGGCAAACCACACCAGGTGCAGCAGCGAGCTGGCCCCCTGGGCCCCGGACAGCGCCAGGACGTTCCGGGCCACCGGGCGGCCGACCCGCCCGTCCAGGGACGCGGCTACCGGGCTCCCGTCCCGGTCCATTAACCGAGGTTGACCAGCCGGCCCAGGCCCACGTGGCGCATGGCGGCCTCGAGCTCGATCGTGACCCAGGAGAGGCGGTTGACGGTCAGCAGCACCCCGAAGCCGACGATCAGGGTGGCCGACCCCAGGGTCAGGGCGCGGAAGTGGCGCCGGACCCATCCGAGCGCCCCGGCCAGCCGGCCCAGGGCCAGCCCCGTGGCCAGGAACGGCACGGCCAGGCCGAGGGCGTAGGCAAGGAGGAGGGAGGCGCCCTGGGCCACGCTGTCGCGGCTGGCCGCCACCGTGAGGACCGATCCCAGGACCGGCCCGATGCAGGGGGTCCAGCCGAAGCCGAACGCCGCCCCCGCCACCGGGGCGGCCAGCGGGCCGAGCCGGGAGGGCGCCACCTGGAAGCGGGCCTCCCCGTACAGGGCGGGGAGCCGTAGGACCAGGCTCCCGGCCAGGTACAGACCCATCACGATCACCACCCCGCCGAGGGCCCGGGTCAGGAGGACGTGGTCCTGGACGGTGGCCCGGCCGACCGCCGAGGCGGTGAGACCGAGCAGGACGAACACCACGGTGAAGCCCCCGATGAACAGGGCCGTGTCCCGGGACACCCGGGCCACGTTGCGGCGCCGCTCCTGGCCGTCTCCGAGGGCCGACAGGTCGAGCCCGGTGACGACCGACAGGTACGCCGGCACCATCGGCAGCGTGCACGGCGACGCGAACGAGACGATCCCGCCCCCGAACGCCGCCAGGTAGCCGACGCTGTGCACGTCACCAGCCTCAGGCACTGGAGGCGCCGTGGCAAGCTGGGCCCCCGTGCACCCCTCGGCGGCGGCCGCCGTGTTCGGCCTGGTGTTCCTCGGGGAGCTCCCGGACAAGACGATGTTCGCCTCGCTGGTCCTGGCCGCCCGGGGCCGGCCCGGCGCGGTGTGGGCGGGGGCGGCCCTGGCCTTCCTGGTCCACGCCGTCATCGCCGTCTCGGTCGGGACCGCTCTGTTCCACCTGCTGCCCCGCAGCGTCGTCGACGCCCTGGTCGCGGCGCTGTTTCTGGGCGGGGCGGTCTACGCCTGGCGGGCCCGGGAGGATCCCGAGGAGGAGCTGGCGGTGGCGGCGACCATCTCCCGGGGCCGCACCGTCGCCACGGCTGCCGGGGTGATCTTCCTGGCGGAGTGGGGGGACCTCACCCAGGTGCTGACGGCCAACCTGGCCCTGCGCTACCACTCCCCGCTCAGCGTGGGAGTCGGCGCGGTGGCGGGGCTGTGGGCGGTGGCCGGGCTGGCGGTGTGGCTGGGGCCCCGCCTGCTGGGTGTGATGTCGGCGCGCACCGCCCGGACCGTGGCCGCCGTCGTCCTCCTGGTGCTCACGGGCGTCACCGCCTGGCAGGCGGCCGGGGCGGCCTAGCTGCAGGGGCGCATAGTCTCCGCGCCGTGGCCACCAGCGCCCTGCGCCTGACCGAGTTCAGCCCCGGCGCCGGGTGCGCCTGCAAGCTCCCGGCCGGGGACCTCGCCCGGCTGATGGCCCCGATGGCCGGGCTCGAGCACCCCGACCTCCTGGTGGGGTCGGACACGTCGGACGACGCCGCCATCTGGCGGGTGGCCCCCGACCGGGCGGTCGTGCTCACCGCCGACTTCCTCACCCCGGTGGTCGACGACGCCCGGACATGGGGGAAGGTGGCGGCGGTCAACGCCGTGAGCGACGTGTACGCCATGGGTGGCCGGCCGCTGGCCGCCCTCAACCTGGTGGCGTGGAACGTCGACGACCTGGGCTTCCCGCTCCTCGAGGAGGTCCTGGCCGGGGGGGCCGAGGCGGCGCGGGAGTGCGGCTTCCTGGTGGTCGGGGGCCACTCCATCCAGGATCCCCACCCCACCTACGGGATGGCGGTGATCGGCGAGGCCCATCCCGACCGGCTGCTCACCAACGACCGCCTCCGCTCCGGCGACGAGCTGGTCCTCACCAAGGCCATCGGGGTCGGGGTGATCACGACGGGCATCAAGTCGGGCGCCTCGGAGCCGGACTGGGTGGAGGCCGCCGTGGCGTCGATGACCAGGCCGAACCGGGACGCCGCCGAGGTGGCCCTGTCTCTCGGGGGCCGGTGCGCCACGGACGTGACCGGCTTCGGGTTCCTGGGTCACCTCCGCCGGCTCCTCGACGCCTCGGGACTCGGGGCCGAGGTGCGCGCCGGCGCCGTTCCCCTCCTTCCCGGCGCCCGGGCCCTGGCCGCCGCCGGGGTCGTGCCCGGCGGGACCAGGCGCAACCTCGAGTGGGTCGGTCCCCTGCTCCACGTCGACGAGTCCGGCCCCGGGGCCCCGGACCCGGTCGACGTCACCCTGCTGGCCGACGCCCAGACGTCGGGGGGCCTCATCCTGGCCCTGCCGCCCGACGCGGCCGGCCAAGCGGTGGACCGGCTGCGCCAGCTCGGCCATCCCGCCGGCGTGGTCGGCCGGGCGGTGGACGGGGAGGGGATCACGATCCTTCCCTGACAGGGCAGGAAGCCGCCGGCCGTCCGGCGAAAGTTAGAGACCGGTATCCCATGGCTCTTGTATCGCCGCGCGGGGCGGCAGCTCGGAGCAGCATCGACGGCGGCGGGCACGATGCCGGCCGGGTTCACGTGTGGGCCGTCCTCGGAGCGACCGTGGTGCTCACGGTCGTGGCCAGTTCGACCACCTACGTGGTGAGCTCGCTGCGCTCGGTTCCCGCCCACCTTCCCACCACCCCCCCGGTCATAGCCCTGCCCGCCCCGTCCCCGGCCCCGCCGGCGGCTCCGGCCACCACCTCGTCGTCGTCGACCCCGCCCCGGTCGGGCCCGACCACCACTTCGGCCCCCACGGGCGGCGCCGGCGTGCCGGGGCTGGCAGGCGTCGGGTCGTCTGTGACCGCTCCCCCGGTGCGCCTGACGACGACCGTCCCCACCCCCTCGGCTCCCGTTACCACGGCCTCGCCGCCGGCGCCGGGCTCCGCCGGGAGGCCGCCGACGCCGACCCCGACCACCCTGCCGGTCCCGGTCCGGAACGCGTCCGACAGCCACCGCGTCGGGCTCACGGTCACGACCGCCTCGGTGTCGGTGCCGGTGCTGGTCACCGAGCCCACGCCCTCGGTCCCGATCGGGACACAGACGTCCGCTCCTCCGGCCGGGTCGGGATGGCCCGTCCCGGAGCCGTCGGTGCCCGCCGCTGCGGGCCTGCCGGCGCCGGTTGTCCCTCAGCCGGCCGTGACCCCGCTCCCCACGGGCGCGGCGACCGCCTCCACGACCGGCTCGACGGCGTCGGACGCGACGCCGTGCGTGCCCCGGGAGACGGGGTCGCGAACGGCGGCCGCACCGACTCCGAATCATGTGCCCGCCGACGTCGTCCGCCACCGGGTGGCGCGACCCGAGAGCGAACCCGTCGTCGCCCATGTCCACCCCGACTCCG
>DASUHN010000096.1 GCA_036273495.1 Acidimicrobiales bacterium
CCAGGCCCGGATGCGCTCCTCGGCGCCCAGCTGGGCCAGCTCCGGGCGGCGCAGGGGATCCCCTGGGCCCCGGCGCCCTCCGTTCCCGTCGGTGCGACGCGCCAGGCGCAGCAGGTGGTCGGTGCCCGACCCGCCGATGCGGTCGACACCCCCGGAGCCGGATCCCGAGACCATCTGGCGCTCTCCCGAGAGAGTGGCACCGGCCACCTTCCATCCCTCCCCCACCTGCCCCACCCTCTGGAAGTCGGGCACGACGGCACCGCCGAGGAAGACCTCGTTGAACTCGGCCTCGCCCCCGAGGTGCCGCAGGGGGCGCACCTCGACCCCGGGCTGGCGGAGGTCGAGCAGGAAGTAGGTGACGCCCCGGCGCTTGGGCACGGTGTCGTCGGTCCGGGCCAGCAGCACGCCGAAGTCCGACTGGTGGGCCCAGGTGGTCCACACCTTCTGGCCCGTGACCACCCAGTGGTCCCCGGACCGCACCGCCCGGGTGGCCAGGGACGCCAGGTCCGAGCCGGCGCCCGGCTCACTGAACAACTGGCACCACCGCTCCTCGTTCAACACGATCGGCGACAGGAAGCGCCGGCGCTGCTCCTCGGTGCCGTGGGCGAAGAGGGCCGGAGCGGCCAGGTTGAGGCCGAGGGGATTCAGCCGCCCCAGGTTGTAGGGCCGGAGCAGCTCCTCGATCCGCACGGCCACGGCTGGAAGCAGGCTCAGCCCGCCGTGCTCGCGCGGCCAGGTCGGCACCACCAGGCCCGACCGGCCGAACGCCGGGTACCACTCCTCGTACTCCCCCCGGTCGCGCACCTCGCGCACGGCGGCCGGGCCGCCCCGCCGGCCCGCCTCGAGCCACGACGAGGGGACGGTGGCCTCGAGCCACTCCGCCACCGCGGTGAGGGCGGCCCCCTCGGAGGTCTCGGGACCGATCGCCAGCCGCCCGCCCTCCGGGTGGGCCGTTCCACTCACCTGCCGCGGAACTCGGGGTCGCGCTTCTCGCCGAAGGCGGCCATGCCCTCGCGGAAGTCCTCGCTGCGCGACGACAGCTCGACGCCGAAGGCCTCGTCGGCCAGGTGCTCCTCGAGCGAGCGGGAGGCGCCGGCGTGCATCAGCCATTTGGTGAGCCCCAGGGCCACGGTCGGGCCCGAGGCCAACCGGCCGAGCACCTCCCCGACGGCGGCGTCCAGCTCCGCCTCCGGCACGGCCCGGTGGACCATGCCCCACGCCGACGCCTCGGTGCCGGTCACCTCCCGGCCCAGGAGCAGCATCTCGCGGGCCCGGGCCTCCCCCACCCGACGGGGCAGCAGCCAGGTGCCGCCGCTGTCGGGCGTGAACCCGCGGCGCATGAACGGCTCCCAGAGGCGGGCGTCCTCCGCCACCACGGCGAAGTCCGCCGCCAGCACCAGGTGCAGACCGATGCCCGCCGCCCACCCCTGGACCCGGCACACGACGGGGACCTGGACCGAGCACAGCAGGGGGACCAGGCGGTGGGCCTCCGAGGACACCCGCCGCTGGATGCTGCCGACACGCGGCCGGGCGTCGCGCGGCGCGTTGCGGGCGGCGAGGTCGAAGCCGGAGCAGAAGTGGTCCCCCGTGCCCGACAGCATCACCGCCCGAACCGACTCGTCCTGGTTGGCGTCCTCCAGCTCCCGGATCAGATCGGTGACCATGGCGTCGTCGAGCGCGTTGCGGCGCCGGGGCCGGTCGAGAGTGAGCCGCAGCACCCCGTCCTCGCGGGCCACGCGCAGCCCGCCGTCGTCGACCGCGCTCACTGCCGGTCGAACCGGGCGGACACGGCGTCGAGCACGGCCTGCAGGCCGGCACCGGGACCGCCCGGCGGGTCCGGCAGGCGGACCGGGCCCCGCTCGCGGCTGGGCAGGAGCACGGTGGCGGTGCCGGGTGTGGTCTCCTCGCCCCGCTGGTTCACACACGACAGCTCGAGGTCGACGGCGGGACGGTCGTTCCCGGCCAGGTACCGGCGGACCACCGTGCCCGACAGCCACTGGGTGTCCCCGACGTAGTTGAAGCGGCGGAACTCGCACTGCAGCTTCCACAACCAGGCCCCGTCCCCCATCCAGTCGGTGCACAGGTGGATCAGCCACGTCTCGCGCATCCGGCCGTAGTCGAAGGTGGTGGGGTTGCCGCTGCGGCGGGCGAACTCGGGGTCCCAGTGCACCCGCTGCATCACGTCCGGGATGTTCAGCTCGTCGCGATGGTAGAAGCGGGGGATGCGCCGGCGGTTCAGGTGGCCGAGGCGCAGGGGCCGGATGCCGTAGAGGCCCATGCCCATCCCCACGTGCCAGCACACCATGTCGGTCACGGTCAGCGGCCCCTTCACCAGGGGCCCGACGGTGTCCCCCTCCGCCACGTCCTCCCAGAGACGAGGCTCGGCGCCCCGGCGGATCTCGGCGGCGTACTGCTCCTCGATGCGGTCGATCTCGGCGTCGGAGTAGGGACGGATCTCGACGTCGTCGTACTTGCGCCGCTCCCGGGCCTGGCCCCGCTCGGTGCGGATCATCAGCCTGTACTGCCCCGCCAGCGCGTCGCCTTCCTCGGCCCGGAACACCTGGGCGCTCCACTCGTGCACGGCCCGTCCCGCGAACTCGCTGGGCTTGTCGAGCACCCCCACCAGGGCGCTGCGCCGGAACACGCGCGACCGGGGCGGCAACGGCCGCCACCACTCCCGCGAGCTCGCCGCATAGAAGGCGTGCACGCCCCGCAGGGGATCACCCTTCATGAGCTCGCGGTGCTCAGCGGGGACCGCGGTCACCTCGTCCTCTCCGATCAGGGTGTCCCCACCGACCAGGGGCGGGGGGGCGATGGGTCCGCCCCAGACCGTCCCGGCCGCGTACCCCTCGTCCCACCACAGCGGGTTGTCGTCCCCGTAGGCCTCGGCCACGTGGCGGAAGGCGTCCACGTCCGGGCACCGGTAGTGAGGAGCGACGGGATGGGGCTCGGGGACCCCGATGCGTGCCCGCAGGCGGGTGATGCCCTCGTCCGTGATGCGGCCTTCGGTCATATCGATGTCGTATACCTTATGGAGATGGGCACCGGCTCCACGAGTGGGCCGTGCACAACCGCTGCGACGTGAGCACGCACCCCTTCCGCGACGTGGCCATCGTCGGGGTGCACAACACCCGCCAGGCGCGCGAGCTGCCGGAGCACGACTCCCAGTCCATCGCGGTCGAGGCCTCGCTCGGCGCCCTCGCCGACGCCGGCATCCCGCTGTCGGAGGTCGACGGTGTGGTCGGACAGTTCGCCCACGAGATGATCCTCGAGCTGGGCCTGGGCCCGTGCTCCCGCCGTCCCAGCATGCTGGGCATACCGGCCCTCCTCGACGCCCTCTCCCTCGTCACCTCCGGAGAGGCGCGGGTGGTGCTCGTGGCGGGCGGCGGCGCCGGTCTCTACCGCGAGCGGTCGGCCACCGCGCCGTGGACCCGGCCGGCCAACGAGCTGGTGGTGGGGTACGGGCTGTTCACGGCGGCCGAGTTCGCCCTCATGGCCCGGCGCCACATGGAGACCTTCGGAACCACGCCCATGGACCTGGCCCGCGTCGCTGCGGTCATCCGCAACAACGGCCACGTGAACCCGGAGGCCGTCTACTCGGGCCGGGGCCCGTTCACGCCGGAGGACATCCTGGCCTCGCGGATGGTCGCCGATCCCTTCCATCTCCTCGACTGCGCCACCACGTCAGAGGGCGGGTGCGCGCTCGTCCTGGCGGCGGCCGACCGGGCCGCCGACTGCCCGTCAGCCGTCTGGGTGCTCGGCGCCGGCGGGGACTGCGCCGGGCCCGCCTACACCATCGCCCCGGTCTGGGACCACACGAGCGGTCCCGACCACGAGGCGTGGGGCTGGGTGGGGGCCCGGGCGGCGGAACGGGCCTTCCGCACGGCGGGCATCGGTCCCGAGGACGTCGACGTGGCCGAGCTCTACGACCCGTTCTCGTTCGAGATCATCCGCCAGCTGGAGGCGCTCGGGTTCTGCCCCCGCGGTGAGGGCGCCGCCTTCGTGGCCGACGGCGGCATCGCCCCCGGTGGGGCGCTGCCCGTGACGACCGACGGCGGGACGATGTCGTTCAGCCACCCGGGCATCAGCGCCCAGCAGCTCCAGCGGGTGATCCGGGGCGTCCAGCAGCTGCGCGGCACGTGCACGACGGCCCAGGTCCCGGGCGCGAGCGTGGCCATCTGCTCGAACGGCGGATCGGGCGCGCTGTTCACCGACCTGGTGCTGCTGGGATCGGAGCGCCCGTGACCGACCTGCTCCGGCCCCAGCCGCCCGGCATCCCGGTGCCGGCCCCGAGCTGGCGCCTGGCCCCCTACTGGGAGGCGTGCCGGAGGGGGGAGCTGCTCCAGTTCCGCTGCCCGGACTGCGGCCACGCCGAGGCCCGTCCCTTCACGGCGTGCAATCGTTGCGGCGGGCTCCGGGGGGAATGGGTGGCGGGCACCGGCCGGGGCGCCCTCTACAGCTGGACGGTCGTGTGGCGGCCCCAGCACCCCAGCTTCTCGGTCCCCTACGCCCCCGCCGTGGTGGCTCTCGACGACGGCTACCACATGATCAGCGCCGTGATCGGCTGCCCCCCGGAGGACCTCGAGGCCGGCCTCCGCCTGGTGGTGGAGTTCCACCCCGCCTCCGACGAGATCACCCTGCCCTACTTCCGCCCCGACGCCTAGCCCTCCCAGCCTGCGGCCAGCTCGCGCCGCAGGACCTTGCCCACCTCGCTGCGCGGCAGCGCCGGCAGCAGCCGGAAGGCGACCGGGACCTTGTAGGGGGTGAGGTGCCGCCGGCACAGCTCCTCGAGCTCGTCGTCACCGGCGTCACCGACCACGAACGCCACCGGAACCTCTCCCAGCCTCGGATCGGGCACCCCGACCACCGCCGCCTCGCTGACACCGGGAGACAGGCGCAGCACCTCCTCGACCTGGTCGGGGAACACCTTGTTCCCCCCCCGGTTGATCACGTCGGACACCCGGCCCTCGATCCACACGAAGCCGTCGGCGTCGATCCGGGCGTAGTCACCGGTGCGAACGAAGCCGTCGCCGTCGACCCGGTCGGCCAGCTCGGACCCTCCGGCGTACCCCACCGCCATTCGGGGAGGGCGTACGAGCAGCTCGCCCACCGCGCCCTCCGGAACCTCCTCCCCTGCCGCATCCACGACGCGGAGGGCCACATTGCGATGGGGCCGGCCCGCAGCTCCGAGCTTGTCGGGATGGGTCCGGGCGTCCTCGGCGGTCCACCCCACGACCTCCCCGATCTCGGCCTGCCCGTAGCTGTTGAGGACGACCACGCCGAAGCGGTCGGCGAAGCGCCGGGCCGCCAGCGGCGAGAGCGGGGCGGTGATGCTGCGCACGTACCGCAGCGGGGAGAGGTCGGTGACCGCCGGGTCGTCGGTGAGCATCACCATGGCCGCCGGCGGCAGGACCGTGGAGCGGATCTGATGGCGGCGCACCAGCTCGGCAAAGGCCTCCGTCTCGAATCGCTCCATGAGCACCAGTGCCGTACCCGCCCGCAGGCCGAACAGCACCTGGTACAGCCCGGCGTTGAGGGCCAGCGACACCGGCACCAGGTTGGGCGGCGGCGGCCGCTCCGGGTCGGGGGGCCGGCTGCGGATCGATCCGAGGACGCGGTCCAGCAGCTCCAGGTAGCCGCCGTGGGCGTGCAGGATGGGCCTCGGCGCGCCGGTGGTGCCCGAGGTCCACGTCACGAAGGCGACGCCGCGTTCGTAGGTGGCCGTGGGCCCTTCCGTGCGCGCCAGGGCGGCCCCGTCCAGCACGGCGGCCGGCCGCACGGTGTCGAGGGTGTGCCGGAGCTCGCCCTCGGGCTGGCGGGGATTGCCGGGAACGAGGACGGCATCGACGGACCAGATCCCGAACATGGCGGTGACGAACGAGGGGTGGTTCGGCAGCCGGACGACCACCGCGTTGCCGGGGCCGACCCCCGCCTCGCCGAGCCGGGCCGCCCAGCCCGCGGCCTCCTCCCTGGCCTGGCCGGCCGTGACCGTCCCGTCGAGGGTGTGGATCAGCCCCTTCTCGTCCCCGAAGGGATGGTCGGAAAGAAGGGACGCGAGGTTGACGGGGGGCGGCGTGGCGCTACCGGGTGGCGACGGTGCGGTTGGTTATCCGGCGCCACGCCTCCCGGTCCCGCTCGTCGGCCACCCGCCCCACGCGGGTGACCGTGTCGACGTCGGGAGACTCGGCACGCAGGGCGGCGGCGGTGCACCGCTCCCGGGGCCGGAGGGAGAAGGGGTCGAACGGATAGTGCCGCCTGGCGTTCTCGTGGGTGATCTTGCTCACCACGTCCCCGGGGAGGTGACCCATCAGGGTGGCGACGGCCTCGGGGGCGGTGGGCCAGGTCCCGTCCGAGTGGGGGAAGTCGGACTCCCAGCAGACGTTGTCGACGTTGAAGTGGTCGAGCAGCTCGACGCCGATGGGGTCGTTGATGAAGCAGCACAGGATGTGGTCGTGGAAGTTGCGCCGGGGTCCGCCGCCCTCCGGGAACTCCTGGCCGGTCCATCCCGAGTGGCGGTCGCGCACGTGCTCCGCCCGCCAGAGGAAGTACGGGATCCAGCCGGTGTCCCCCTCGGTCAACGAGAAGCGCAGGTCGGGGAACCGCTCCCAGAACTCGGCCCAGATCAGCTCGACCATGGTCAGGATCGACATGACCGACGAGGTCGTCATCTTGACGCTGGCGGGGGCATCACTGGAGGCCGGGGCCGGGCGCGACGCCGACCCGACGTGGCAGCACAGCACGGTCCCGAGATCGCTGCAGGCGGCGAAGAGCGGGTCCCAGTAGCCCGAGTGGATCGACGCCATCTTCAACGCCTCGGGGTTCTCGGAGTAGGTCACGGCGTGGCAGCCCTTGGCCGCCAGGCGCCTGACCTCCTTCACGGCCCGGTCGATGTCGAACAGCGGCAGGATGCCGCACGGGATGAACCGCTCCGGGTAGGCCCCGCACCACTCGTCGACGTGCCAGTCGTTGTAGGCCTTGATCATGACCTCATTGACGTCGGGGTCGGGACCCTGGTTGAGGACCTGGCCCGAGAACCCGGTCCAGTTCGGGAAGTTGAGCCCGGCCAGCTGCCCGCCGGCGTTCATGTCCCGCACCCGCTCGTGGACGTCGTAGCAGCCGGCCCGCATCTGGTCGTAGCGGCTGGCGTCGACGTTGAACAGCTCCCGGGGCTTGCCCGCCACGGCGTTGAGCCCCAGATCCCGCCCGCGCAGGCTCCCGTACCGCCACTGCTGGGTGCCGTCGTCGTTGACGACGACGCGCGGCGCCTGCTCCCGCCACCTCTCCGGGACGTGGGCGTCGAACATGTGCGCCGGCTCGCAGATGTGGTCGTCGACGCTGATCAGGATCAGGTCATCGGGTTGCACGACACCGTCCTTTCGGGTGGGCCGTCAGCGCCCCGACAGCAGGGTCGGGTCCCGCGCCAGCTCCAGGCGGACCATGGCCTCCCAGAACCCGATGAAGGCGTTCCCGTCCGACTTCTGCATCCGGTCGGCAAACTGAGGCGGCAGCGGACGGCCCCCGCCGACGGCCTCCACGTGCCAGGCGTTGCGGCACCGCTGCTCCAGCGCCACCGCCCGCTGGTGGGCGGCGCGGATCGAGCTGGCCAGGACGAACACCCCGTGATTGGCCAGGAGCGCCAGGTCGGCGTCCCCCATGGCCTCGACGACCTCCCCCGCCGCCTCGGCCAGGTTGACCGTGCCGGTGTACTCGTCGACGCACGTCACCCGGCCCCCGCCGAGCGCCGAGCTCTGGTCGTAGGCGGGCGGGACCCGGCCCACGTCGGCCCAGACGGTCCCGTAGCGGGGATGGTTGTGCACCGCCACCACCACGTCGTGACGCCGCTTGTGCAGCTCGAGGTGGATGGGGATGCCGAGCGGGACGGGCCAGTCCCCCTCGAGCACCCGGCCCTCCAGGTCGATGCGGATCACCTGCTCGGGGCGCAGCTCCGCCCACGTCACCAGCCACGGATTGCACAGGTAGGTCCCGTCGGGCTGCTTGTAGGTGATGTGGCCGGCCAGGTGGTCGTCGTAGCCCTCGTGCCACAGCGTGCGGGCCAGGAGGACCAGCTCCTCGGCCGGGGAGAGGTCGGGCAGCAGCTTGTCGGCGGTGGGCGTGAAGCTCATGGGTCCTCCGGAAGGACGCGGTCGGGCAGCGGGTGGCGGTACAGCCGGGCGGCGTTCTCGCAGCAGATGGCGCGCAGCTCCGCCGCCGGCAGGTGGGACCACACCTCGGAGATCACGTCCTGGGTGTCGGGCCAGGTGCTGTCACCATGGGGGTAGTCGACCTCCACCATGATGTTCTCGACCCCGATGCGGTGGCGGGTGTCGATGGTGGAGGGGTCGTCGATCGTGCAGAACCAGAAGTTGCGCCGGAGCACGTCGGCCGGCCGCACGTCCCATCCCAGCCCGTAGCCCGATCGGTCGACGATGTTGTCGAGGCGGTCGAGCAGCATGGCCACCCAGCCGATCCCCCCCTCGGACATGGCCACCGCCAGCTCCGGGAGCTCCACCGCCCACCCCGACCACAGCCATTCGGCGCACGCCCCGAGGGAGAGCTGGCCGAACAGGGTGGCGCCCAGAGGCAGCCCGGGTGACCCCGGCGGCAGGTCCGCCATTCCCGACGACCCGACGTGCAGGTTGATGACGGTGCCGGTCTCGGCGCAGGCGGTGATGATCGGGCGCCAGTGGTCCCGGTCGAAGATCGGCGGCAGGCCGATGTTGTGGGGGCGTTCGGGCAGGGTGACGGCGGGGAACCCTCGCGCCGCGTTGCGCCGGATCTCCGCTGCTCCCGCCTCCGGGTCGGTCAGGAACGTGATCCCGCACGGGATGATCCGCTCGGGGTAGGGGCTGTACCACTCCTCGTACAGCCAGTCGTTCCACGCCCGGGTGACGGCCAGCCCCAGCTCCCGGTCCGACGCCTGGGAGAAGATCCGCCCGCAGAAGCCGGTGATCTGCGACGGGAAGTTGAGCGAGGCCCACACCCCGGCCGTGTCCATGTCGCGGATGCGGGCGTTGATGTCGTAGCAGCCCGGCCGCATCTGCTCGAAGCGGAAGGGCTCCACCTTGACCGTCTCGGGCCGCCTCCCCACGACCGCGTTCATCCCCACCTGGGTGTACACCTGGTCCTCGAACTGCCAGACCTGGTGGCCCTGGGGTGTCTCGACGATGTGGGGCGCCCGCTCCTGGAGGCCTCGGGCGAGTCTCCCCTCGAACATGTCGGCGGGCTCGACCAGGTGGTCGTCGACCGAGATGATCGTGTAGCGCACGGGCCGGGGGTCCGGCTCGGGCAGGAACAGGTCCGGATCGAGGGCCGCGGTCGAGCTCATCTGTCCCTGGCGATGGTATTCAATCGTTCAGCCACTGGACGATGGCCAGGCACATCTCGTCCGACGACCCGTCCCCCCAGGTGACGAACCGCGGCGGCAGGCGGCGGAGCGCCGGCAGCAGCTGGTGGATGGCGGGGTTGTAGGTGCAGGTGACCTGGAGCTTGTCTCCGGGACCCACCGCCACCGGTTGGGCCAGGTCGTAGGACCGTTGGTAGTCGAAGTTGAAGTTGACCACGTTGAGGAGGGTCTGCTGCTTGGGGGTGCCCGGATCGAGGACGATCGTCATGCCCTTGCCCAGCAGGTGCATGTGGGCGGTCAACCGGAGCAGCTGGCCCGTGAACCCGAGTGGGTAGGTGCACGACGTCGTGTTCCCCGCGGGGGGATTGGTCGGGTCCCGGCCGCAGATGCTCTCGATGGTGTCGACGAACCGGGGCAGCTCGGGGCCGAAGCGCTGGCCCAGATCGGCGATCGAGGCGGCCCGGCTGCACAGGGGGCCGGTCACTCCGGCCGGGCACGGGACGTCCGGGGGGGCGGGGTACAGGGTCAGGCTCAGCGGGCGGAGGTGGCGGGTGGCGGGGACGGTCTGGAGCACCAACCTGCTCCTGACCGGCTTGGCGCCGACCAGGAGGTTGTAGTGGATCTGCATTACGACGAGGCTGCCGGCCGGGAAGGAGACGCCCGTTCCGGCGGGGACCACGTCGGCACCGTGGCCCGGTGCCCACGCCGACAGCCACGGAGTGCGGGCCAGGCCGGCCAGGCCGGTCCCCGGCAGCACCGATTCCCCGAAGCAGGTCCAGCCCCGCCCGTTCCCGTCGGCGGCCCGGGCGGCCGCCACCGCCTCCGGAGGCACCAGGAAGAGGATGGCGTGGTGGACCTCGGGGCTGTTCGGGAAGAAGTGGCTGGCCACGATCATCGAGTCGGACCGGGCCCCGGGGTCGAGAAGGGTGCAGTGGTAGTCGTCGGTCCCGCCCCCCGGCGGGGGCTTGGGCGTGTAGGTGTGCTCCGACTGCAGGGTCAGCGCCGTGGTGCCGCCCGACACGGAGGCGACGGTCCGTCCGGCGGCGGGAGCGCCCGCCGAGGTCGAGGCGGCCCCCCCGCACCCGGCCAGGACGGTGGCGAGCAGGCCCAGCGGGCCGAGGAAGCGGAGAAGCCGGGGCACCGGAGCTGAGCCTAACGAGCGAACGGCCCGGCGGGGCGTCCCGATCAGGCCGGGAGGAGCGTCACCTCGTCGCCCACGTGCACGGCGCCGGGAGCGGTCACCCGGGCGTACAGCCCGAGACAGGGATAGGTGCCGACCCCCGGCACCTCCACCCGGTTGAGGTCGGCGACGGCCCGCATCACGCCCCGGTCGGGCTCGAGGTCGCGCTGGCCGAGCGTCACCATGACGCAGCGCATGGTGAGCATCAGCCCTTCGACGGTCACCTCTTTCCCCACCCGGATGCTGCGCCCCACCCAGTCGTTCTCCGGAAAGGATTCCCCGCCGGCGCCGGTGTCGATCACCAGGTTGGGCCGGAACCGGCGGACGTCGGCCCCGTCCGGGAGCACGGCCCCCACCGCCGCCAGCGCCGAGGACGTGACGAGGTGCACCGCCGAGAAGTCGAACAGGGTCCCGGGCGGGGCGCCGAGGCCCGGGGCCACGTCGATGACCGGCTGGTCCCCCTCGCTCCCCACGACCGGCCCGTACAGCGACGGGCCCTTCTCCTCCATCCAGAGCTCATCGAGGGCGGTGCCCTGGGGCGCGGCCGACACGACCCGGACCGGGCGGCCGAGCGATCGCGACAGGGCCTCGGCGGCGTCGGGACCGGCGGGGATCGAGGTCCCGTCGGCAAGGGTGATCTGCGCGACCGGCGGGTCGGCCGCGTCATCGACGATCGATGCGGCGTGGTGCATCAGCGCGCCCCACGGTCGAGGGCGCTTGGCGCTGACCAGCCGGCCCGTCTC
>DASUHN010000097.1 GCA_036273495.1 Acidimicrobiales bacterium
GTCGCCCACCGTGCCCTCTCGGTTCTCCACCGTGACCTCGGCGCCCATCCGTTGGAGCACGTCGAGGAAGGCGGCCCGCCCCGGGCCCACGTACACGCCCTCGACCACGACGTCGGACTTCGGGACGATGCAGGCGGCGACGACCCAGAAGGCGGCCTGCGAGGGATCGCCGGGCACGTCGAGGTCGAGGGGCTTGAGGCGGGAGGGCTTCAGGCGGACGACCCGGCCTCCTCCCACGCGGTGGATCGAGATGTCGGCGCCGCAGGCCTGCAGCATCTCCTCGGTGTGGCCCCGGGTGGCCACGGCCTCGCGGACCACGGTCTCCCCCTGGGCCGACAGCCCGGCCAGGAGCACGGCCGATTTCACCTGGGCGCTGGCCATCGGGGGGGCATAGTCGATGCCGTGCAGGCCGCCCCCGCGCACCGTGAGCGGCGGGAGCCGTCCGCCGCCCCGGCCGTCGACCGTGGCCCCCATCTGCCGCAACGGCAGGGCGACCCGGTCCATGGGCCGGGTGCGGATCGAGGCGTCCCCGGTGAGCACGGTGAGCCACGGGAGCCCGGCGCACAGCCCGGCCAGGAGCCGGATCCCCGTGCCCGAGTTCCCGATGTCGATGACGTCCTCGGGCTCGTGGAGGCGGCTGGTGCCGCCGGAGATCCGCTCCCCGTCGATCTCGGCCCCCATGGCCCGCACCGCCCGCCCCGTGAGCGTCACGTCGTCGCCGTCGGACAGGCCCGTGACCCGGGAGACGCCCTCGGCCACGGCGCCGAGCATCAGCGCCCGGTGGGAGATCGACTTGTCCCCGGGAACGCGTATCCGGCCCCGCAACGGGCCCGACCCGGCGATGGTGAACACCTTTGCCGCCCTCGCTGTCATAACGGCTGGGCCGAGGGCCGGAAGCCCCGGGCCAGAAGGGCGCCGCGCATGAGGTCGGCGGAGCGGGCGTCGACGACGAGGAGCAGGGTCCCCCCCTTGCCCTCGGCCGAGTGGGCGATGGCCAGGTCCTCGATGTTCACGCCCAACTCCCCCGCCAGGGTCGTCACCTCGGCCAGCGCCCCGGGCCGGTCCGGCACCGGGACCCGCAGCTCGATCAGGTCCTCGGGACGGACGGGGCGGACGGGGAGGTTGCGGCGGGCCACGTGGGCGGCGTCGAGGAGGGCCAGGAGACCCTCGGCCTGCTCCCCGTCGACCAGGGCCCGGACCGACCCGAGCGAGGCGATCAGGCGGTCGAGGGCCGCCAGGATGGCGGTGCGGTTGGACGAGCAGATGTCGGGCCAGATGCCGGGGTGGCCGGCGGCTATGCGCGTCATGTCCCGGAAGCCCCCCGCCGCCAGCCGCAACAGGGCGGCGTGCTCCTCGGCCCCCTCGGAGGCCAGGGTCATGAGGGCGGCGGCGGTCAGGTGGGGAACGTGGGAGACCACGGCCACCAGGGCGTCGTGGTCGGCGGGACTGACCGCCACCACGTTGGCCCCGAGCGAGATCAGGACGTCCCGCAGCCGGGTGAAGCCGGCCGGGTCCGTGGTCCCGGTCGGGGTCAGCACCCACGTGGCTCCCTCGAACAGGCTGGCGTCGGCCCCGTCCAGGCCCACCTGCTCGGACCCGGCCATGGGATGGCCGCCCACGAAGCGGGGATCGTCGACCGCCCCGACGATGGAGCCCTTCACCCCGGCGACGTCGGTGACCAGACCCCCGGCCGCCAGGGCCTTGCGCGCCTCCTCGACGACCGCTCCCACCGGGGTGGCCACGAAGGTGACGTCGGCATCCCGGCCGTCGCCGAGGTCGTCGACGGCGCCGATCTCCCGGGCCCGGGTCTGACGGGCCGGATCGACGTCGCGGCCGGTCACGTGCCAGCCCCGCGACCGCAGGGCCAGGCCGAGGGAGCCCCCGATCAGGCCGAGCCCGACGATGGCGGCCCGGCCGGCGGGCTCGCTCACCTCCCCCGCCCGACGGCGTCGGGAGCGCCGAGCCCGGCCCGCTCCCGGAGGCCCTGGGCGCCGCGGAGGTAGACGTGGGCTATCTCCCCCCGGCTGCGCTCGCTCTGGACGTGCATCATCACCCGGATGCACAGCGGGGTGGCCCCGCTGACGTCGAGCTCCTGGGCCCCGATCACCGGCACGTCGTCGAGGCCCATCCTGCGCGCCGCGCTGGCCGGAAAGGCGCTGTGGACGTCGGGGCTGGCGGTGACCAGCATGCTGACCAGGTCCTCGGGGTCGATGCCGTTGCGCTCGATCATCTCGGCCATCAGCTCGCGGACGCGCGAATCGACCTGATCGGCGCTGTCCTCGTCCAGGGTGGTGGCGCCGCGGACCGCTCTCAGCTTGGCCGCCATCGGGCGCGGAGCCTACCTGGGGGTGGCTGTTCTCCCCGCCGGCCTGCTGGCCGCCGTCTCC
>DASUHN010000098.1 GCA_036273495.1 Acidimicrobiales bacterium
CGCGCGCAGGCGGGCCCGGTCCCATCCACCCTCGTGGAACACCCGGGCGTGCTCGGGGGACACCACGAGCAGGGCGTCCCAGATGGCCGCCAGCTTCGGGTCGGCCACGACCCCGAGCCCGCTGGCGATGGTGGCGGCCAGGGCCTCGGGATCACGCGACCGTTGGTCGGCCAGGCCCTGCACCCCTCCCCCGCCGAACAGGGTCACCGCCGACCGCCCCGCCGGCACGCCCCGCTCCACCGCCAGCGGCTCCCACGGCGAGCCCTCCTCGTCCTCGGCGAAGCAGAACGAGTACTTGCCCGGGTTCCCCAGCGTGGCCCGGTCGACCTCCCCGGGCCGCCCCCCGCCCACGTTGCGGATCACCAGCTGCAGGGCCCGCCCGATGGTGGCGTTGGCCCGGTTGCCCTGGCCGAGGGCGTTGATGCCCGAGTTCATCCCGACGGCCCGGGCGATGGGCCCGTTGACCACGACCACTGGGCCGGCGAACCAGGTGGTGGCCAGCAGGCCGTGGATGTTGAACTCGTCGGTGCACGCCGCCTCGACGGCGGCCAGCACCACCGGCAGGTACTCGGGCTTGCACCCGGCCAGCACCGCGTTCACCGCCACCTTCTCGACCGTGCACTCGATCAGGTCCGGGGGGACCACCGCCACCACCTCGTCCGGCGGGCGCGTGGTGCCCTCGAGCATGCGTAGCACCCGCGCCTCGGTCGGCGTGACGACCGGCAGGCCGTCGGTCCAGCCCCGGTCGTACATGGCCTCGGCCTCGTCCTCGAGGGCGGCCAGCTCGACGCGCCGGCTGCGCAGCTTGGCCGACCCGTGCCGCACGGCCAGCTCCTCGGCCACCCCGGGCTCGGCGGTCCGGGAGCCGCAGCCGGGCCGGTAGTCCGGCAGTCCCTCCCCGAGCGGCGCCACCCCGACGAAGTCCTCCCAGTCGCGCCGCAGCCAGCCCTCCAGACGCGCCACCT
Source organism: Acidimicrobiales bacterium (assembly GCA_036273495.1). Lineage (NCBI taxonomy): Bacteria > Bacillati > Actinomycetota > Acidimicrobiia > Acidimicrobiales > Acidimicrobiales bacterium. The sequence continues at coordinate 966 of DASUHN010000098.1, forward strand.
CCCTGCCGTCCTGCACCCGCAGGAGGGTCGGAACGGTGTCGATGCCGAGGCTCCACGACACGTCGAGGGCCCGGTCGTCCACGACGCCGTCGACCCCCGGTGGGAACGCGGGGTCGTCCTGGCTCACCACGGCGGCCAGCTCCCGCCCCCCTGCCAGCGCGGCCAGGACGGGGGCCACCAGCACGCAGGTCGGGCAGTCCCGCTTCACCACCGCGACCAGCCCGTCCGGGAGGGTCGGGTTGCCAGCCACGTGGTCACCATATGCCCGGGCAGGAGCTCGGGCCGGACCGGGCCGGGCCGGGGCAGACGCCTGACCCTCAGACCCCGGCCAGCACCCCCGGGTCCTCGGAGCGGGCGGTGGGATCGACCAGGTCCGGGTAGTCCCCCGAGTCGAAGCCGTTCACGAACTGGCGCAGTCCCTCCGGCAGCTGCACGGAGCGGCGGTTCAGCACGCCGGCGTGGACCTCCCACGTCCGGGCCAGCAGCAGGGCCGCCTCCCGGCGCTGCCGCCGGCGGCCGTCGACCGCCCACGCGCTCCGGTTGCCGAAGCTCATCCCCAGGGAACGGGCCAGGACGCAGTCGGAGCTCGACCCCCGCCGGCCCTGGGGCAGCGACTCGAGCGGTTCTCTCCCCATGGCGGCCCGGGCGGAGTTGACCAGTCCCAGCACGCCTTCCAGATCGGTCATGGGGAACCTCCTCGATCTAGCGTCGCTACCCGGACAATACGCCCGGGACGGTGGTCGCGTCCCGGAGAACGACCGCGGGGGGAGCGGTGACCTTTGCCGATCGGGAGGACGCCGGCCGGCGGCTGGCGACCCGGCTCGAGCACCTGCGCGGCCGGCATCCCGTCGTGGTCGGACTGCCGCGCGGCGGCGTCCCCGTGGCGGCCGAAGTGGCCCGGGCCCTGGGCGCCCCGCTCGACGTCATCCTCGTGCGCAAGCTCGGCGTCCCGTTCCAGCCCGAGCTGGCGATGGGCGCGGTCGGCGAGTACGGCGTCACCGTCGTCAACCGCGAAGTCATGGCCGGGGCGCGTGTAGGACAGCGCGAGGTCGAGGCAACGGAGGCCCGGGAGCGGACAGAGCTGGAGCGACGGGCCGTCGACTACCGGGGAGACCGGCCCCGTGTCTCCCTCGCCGGCCGGACGGTGATCGTCGTCGACGACGGGATCGCCACCGGTTCGACGGCGCGCGCCGCGTGCCAGGTCGCTCGGGCTGCAGGTGCCACCTACGTGGTGCTCGCGGTTCCGGTCGCACCGCCGGAGTGGACGGCGCGCCTCTCCTCCGACGCCGACGAGCTTATTGCCGTCGAGACCCCGGACCCGTTCTTCGCCGTGGGCCAGTTCTACGGCAACTTCACCCCGACCACCGACGAGCAGGTGGTGGCCTGCCTGGAGCGTGCCCTGGGCCCGTAGTCACCCCGGGTCAGCCGCCCGGCCCCCGATCTACAGTCGGCCTCACATGTCCGCCGTATCCGCCCCCGCTCCCGACCTCTCGGTGCCGGAGGGATTTGCCCTCATCCCGGGACGGTCGAGCACGGTGACCCGGCACTGGTTCGACACCTTCGACCGCCGGCTCCTGGGCGCCGGGCTGGAGCTGTACGTCGAGGTGGAGGCCAGCCGGGCGCTGGTGGTGGTCGGGCCGCTGGGCCAGCCGGGCGCCTCGGCGCCATGGGAGGGCTCGAGCCGGTCGCTCCCGGACGCTCTGCGCCCGACCGACCTGCCCCCGGCGGTGGGCGCGCTGGTCGGGGACCGCGCCGGCCCCCGAGCCCTGGTCCGGCTGGTGACGGCGCGCCTGCGGCTGGAGGACCACCGCGTCGTCGACCGCGAGCAGAAGACGGTGTGCCGGTTGGTGGTCGAGACGGCCACGTCCCCGGCCGCGGCCGAACCGGTCCGCAACCTCGCCGCATCCGGGCTGCGCGGCTACGAGGAGGAGGCCGAGCAGGTGGCGGCGGCCCTCGGCGCCCGCCACGAGAACCTTCTCCCCGCCCTGCTCGGCGCCGTCGGCGCATCCGACACCCCCGGCTCCGGGGCCCCGGGCCGCGACCTGCGCCCCGACCTGCCGGCGCCGCCCGCCCTGGTCTCGATCCTCCGCCACCTGCTCGAGACCGTGCAGGCCAACGTGCCCGGCACGCTCGCCCGCTACGACGAGGAGTTCCTGCACGACCTGCGCGTGGCGGTGCGCCGGGGCCGGACGGCCCTCAAGCTGGCCCGGGGCGTTCTCTCCGAGGAGCCCCGGGCGGCGCTGGCCGTTGAGCTCAAGTGGCTCGGGGACGTCACGACCCCGGCCCGGGACCTCGACGTGAACGTCGAGGGCTTCCCCGCCCTGGAGGCGGTGGCGGTGGCCGAGGAGCTGCGCGACGCCATCGCCCCGTTCACCGACCTCCTGGCCCAGCGGAGCGAGGCGGCCCACCGCGACCTCGACGTCGCCCTGCGCTCACCCCGCTTCCGCCGGCTGATGTCCGAGTCGATGGCGTCCCTGCTGCCCGTCGAGGTGACCGACCAGCCCGTCACCGCCGAGCTGGCGCGCCGGCGGCTGGAGGACACCTTCGGCCAGGTGATCAAGCGGGGCCGGCGGGTCGACGAGTCGTCGCCCGACGAGGCGGTCCACGACCTGCGCAAGCGGGCCAAGGAGCTGCGCTACACCGTCGAGTTCTTCTCCGGGCTGCTGCCCCCCGACCGGGCCGGACCTCTGGTGAAGGACCTGAAGGGCCTCCAGGACGTGCTGGGGGACTTCAACGACACCGTGGTTCAGCGGGAGCTGCTGCTCGAGGCGGCCGACACGCTCATGGCGCAGGGCGCCGGGGCCGGGACGGTCGTGGCCCTCGGCGAGATGCGCCGGGAGCTGGCCCGCTCCGGCAAGGAGGCGCGAGGGGAGCTGTCCGGGCGCTTCGCCCGGCTGCGGCAGTGGCGCACCGACGGACGGTGGGACCGCCTCCTGCGCGCCCTCGGATGAGGGTCCTGGCCGTCTACAGCATCAAGGGCGGGGTCGGGAAGACGACGGCGGCGGCAAACCTCTCCCACCTGGCGGCGCGCCGTTCTTCTCCATGGTCGACCGGCGCCGGCGGGCCCACCGGGAGCTGCTCGAGGCGGAGCCGCCCGATGGGAGGGGGACCCCCTGGGTGGCCGTCCCCGCCTCCGCCCAGGTGGAGCGGATGGGCCACATCCGGGCGCGGTTGGCGAGCTTCGCTCCGTGAACCGGCTGTTCACCTGCCGGTCCCTTCCCGTACCGGCGCGTCAGGACCACAGCGATATACGGTCCCCCGGATGGGAGCGTCGCTCGAACGCGAGCTCAAGGTCGAGGTCGACGACTCCTTCCACGTCCCCGATCTGAGCGCGTCGGTCGGAGTGTCGGTCGTGAGCCTGCCCGAGGTGGCGCTCGAGGCGACCTACTACGACACGACCGGGTACCACCTGGGCCGCTGGGGCGCGACCCTGCGCCACCGGATCTCGAGCGCCGGCTCCCACACCTGGACGCTGAAGCTGCCGGCGGCCGCCCTTGACGCCGACGATCAGAGTGAGCGCCCGAGCGGCGCCCTCGAGCGGGACGAGCTCGACTTCGACGGCCCCGCCGACAAGATCCCCCCCGACGCCATGGCCCTGCTCCGCACCTACCTGCGCGCCGACGTGGTGGCCCCGGTGGCCGTGCTCAAGACGCGGCGCCGGCGCAACCTGCTGATGTCGGCCACCGACACCCTGGCCGAGATGGACGACGACACCGTCGAGTTCCGCTCGGCCGACGGCCGCACCGGCACCTTCCGGGAGCTCGAGATCGAGCTGGCCGAGAACGGTCCCGTGCCGATCCTGCGCCAGATCCACGACGTGCTGGTGGCGGCGGGGGTGGCCGACACCGCCGCCCAGCCCAAGCTGTTCCGCGCCATCGGGGGCACACCGGAGCCGGCGGTCCGGCCCGTGCCGGCCGAGTGGAGCCGGTCCATGTCGACGGCGGAGCTGGTGGCCGTGGTGCTGGCCCGCTCGGTCGGGCGGCTGCTGAGCGACGACCCGAGGGTGCGCCTCGGTGACGACCCCGAGGCCCTGGCCCGCTGGCGCGCCGAGCTGGGCCGCCTGGCCGTGGCCATGGAGGACACCCACCGGGTCCTCGACACGGCCTGGTGCGAGGAGGTCGGGGACGGCCTCGAGCAGCTGCGCCGTCCCGTCGACGCCCTGGCCGACCTGGACCTGCTCGTCGGCCGGCTCACCGCCGGAGCCAGCCGCCTGCTCCCGGAGGACCAGGCCGCGGCGTTGGAGCTGGTCGACATCGTTGCGTCGCAACGCAAGAGCCATCACGAGGCCCTGGCCGACCACCTCGACTCGCCCGCCTACCTCGACCTGGTCGACCGGCTGGCGGCGGCGGCGGCCGAGCCCCCGGTCCGGCCGGGACGGTCCCGGCCCGCCACCGCGACCGCGGAGCGGGCCGTCCACGGACGCCTCGACCGGCTCGGACGCAGCGCCGCCGACGCCCTCGGCAAGGGTTTCCACCCCGCCCTCCGGGACCGGGGGGACGACGACGAGGGGGTCGACCTCACCGTCCTGGCCCGATCGGCAACCGAAGCCCGGGCGTCGGCGGAGCTGGCCGCCCACCTGGCCGGCCGCCCGGCCGCCAAGCTCCACCGGGCCCTGGCCGAGCTGGACGGATGGCTCGGTGAGCTGGGGGCCGCCACCGCCGGCCAGCGCTGGCTGCGGGCCACCGGGTCCGAGCTCGACGGCCGCCTGGCCGTGGCGGCCGGACAGCTGCTGGCCGGGGAGACCAACTGCGCCAATCGGGCCCGCCGGCACTGGACGTCGGCCTGGAAGGCGGTGCAGCACCGCGCCGAGAAATGGCCGAAGACGAGGTGATCCGGGCCGCCGGGGGCGTGGTGTGGCAGTCACGACCCGACGGCTCGGTCGAGGTGCTGGTGGTCCACCGTCCCCACTACGACGACTGGTCCCTCCCCAAGGGCAAGCGTGACCCCGGTGAGGACGACGAGACGTGTGCCCTCCGCGAGGTCGAGGAGGAGACCGGGCTGCGCTGCCGGCTGGGCGCCGAGCTGGCGTCGACCAGCTACGTCGACCGCAAGGGCCGGCCCAAGGCCGTCCGCTACTGGGCCATGACCCCGGACAGCGGGGTGGTCGCCGCCGACAACGAGGTCGACGAGGTCCGCTGGGTCGGCATCGAGGAGGCCCAGGCGCTGCTCAGCTACCCGCGGGACCGCCACGTGCTGGCGTCGCTGCTCGCGAGCGTGGCCGAGGCGGGTTGATGTTGGTCGAGGCCGGTCGAGGCGGGTTGACGCCGGTCGAGCCCGGTCGAGGCCGGTTGAGGTAGCGCGTCTCCGCCGGGACGCGGCGCCGGGCTACTCCAGGAGAGCGGAGCGGAGAGCCCCGACCGCGCCGGACAGGCCGAGGCCGGAGGCGAAGCCCTCGAACGAGCCGTGGTCGGCCCGGAACCGGGAGAGGAAGGCGTGCATGGTCTCGGGCTCGGCCGCCACGATGGCGGCGGCGCTGGCCTTGATCCCGGTCACCGCGTCGGGGCGCTCCTCGCGCAGCCGGGCCAGCATCCGGGTCATGTTGTCCCGGCTGAGGGCGTAGTCGGCCACGATGGCCTCGTCGCTGACGCCGAGGAGGCCGAGCACCAGGGCGGAGATGATGCCGGTGCGGTCCTTGCCGGCGGCGCAGTGGATCACGGCGGGGTGGCACCGGGGGTCGGCAAGGACCCGCAGGGCGTCGGCCACCGCTGGCGCGCCCGTGGCCAGCATGTCGGTGTAGCGATCGGCCACGAAGGCCGGCGCCGCCCACTCGACGTACTCGTCCCGCTCGGGCAGGACGTCGAGCATCGGCAGGTGGTGGTAGGTGATCCCCGGCGCCGGCCACTCCACCCG
>DASUHN010000099.1 GCA_036273495.1 Acidimicrobiales bacterium
GGACGGAGTCGCGCGCGGCCTGGTGATGTGCGACGGCTTCTCGGCCATCCGGGCCCGCATGGTCGGCTCGCGTGCGCCGGCGCGGCCCCGCCGGTTCTCGCGCGTGGGCCGGGTGCCGGGATCGGCCCCGGCCGGGGCGGCGGCGGGGCGGTGGTCCCTGGTGCCGGCGGGCCCGGAGGGGGGCGCCCCCGAGGACGGCCTCGACCGCGAGGAGCTGGCCGAGGCGGTGGCCGAGCAGCTGCTCAACCGCTGGGGCGTGTTGTTCCGCGACCTGGCGGTGCGCGACGGGCTGCGCCTCCCGTGGCGGGACCTGCAGTGGGCCCTGCGCCGGCTGGAGGACCGCGGCCTGATCCGGGGCGGGCGCTTCGTGAGCGGCTTCGGCGGGGAGCAGTACGCCCTGCCGGCGGCCGCCGAGCAACTGGCCCGGGTCCGCCGGGCGCCCAAGAGCGGTGAGCGCGTAACCGTCAACGCCACCGACCCTCTCAACCTCGTCGGGCTGGTCGTCCCGGGTGACACGGTGCCGGCCGTGCGGACCAACCGCGTCGTCTACGTCGACGGCGTGCCCGAGGACTGACGAGGGGCCGGCGAGAATTAACCGGATGGACCCACATCCGTAGTGAGGACTTCGTGATCGCCCGCTGCCGCGACGGGTCGAAGCTGCCCGAGCTGTTCAGCCCGGCCGAGCTGCGTCCCACGGTGACCGGCGGCGCCGCGACCTGGCCGGCCGGCGCCTGACCCACCGCTGACCATCCCCGGGCCGGCGCCGCCGCCCTCCGGCATGCTGTGGCCGTGGACGGCGTCACCCCGGAGACCTGCGCCGAGTGCGGCTTCGACGCCCGGGCCTGGACGCGCCGCGATGCCGGGTCGCTCCTCGACGCTCTCGGGACCTGGTGGGCCCTGGCCACGACCGGCATCCCCGCCGCCGAGCTGAACCGTCGGCCGGCGGCGGGTGTCTGGTCGGCCCTGGAGTACGGCCTGCACAGCGCCCTCGTGACGGCCGTGATCACGGAGGGGGTCGAGCGCATCCTGGCCGAGGACGGTTGCCAGCTGCCCGCGCCCCCGACACCAGCCGACGCTGACGGCGCCGTCGGCCTCGACCTCGATCCGGCCCCGGTCCTCTCCGCTCTCCGGCACGAGGGAGCGCGCCTGGCGGCGCTGGTCCCCGGGCGGGCCACGGCTCCCGACAGGTGGGCCCGGACCGGACGCCTCGGCCCCGTCACCATCCAGGCCGAGGCCGCGCTCGTGCACGCCGTCCACGACGCCAGCCACCACTTCATGGACGTGAGCCGGGGGCTGACGGCGCTCGGGGCGGGGGCGCCGGCCGCCACCGGAAGGGTGGCGCAGGTCAACAGCTCCGGCGGCGGGGTCCCCAAGGCGGCGGTGCCGGGCGGGCGGATCGGGTGGCGGGGCCTGGAGGGGGACCGCCAGCGGAACCGCAAGCACCACGGCCGCCCCTACCAGGCCCTCTGCCTGTGGTCCTCCGAGGTGATAGCCGGGCTGGCCGCCGCCGGGCACGCCCTGGCCCCCGGGCGGGCCGGCGAGAACCTCACCGTGGCCGGGCTGGACTGGGCCACCCTGCGCGCCGGGACGGCGATGCGGGTGGGGTCGGCCCTGATCGAGATCTCGTGGCCGGCCATCCCGTGCCACCACCAGACGCAGTGGTTCACCGACGGGGACTTCTCCCGGATCTCCCACGAGGACAACCCGGGCTCGGCCCGCTGGTACGCGTGGGTGCGCCGGCCCGGCGCCGTCGAGGTCGGGGACGAGGTGGAGGTGCTCGGCCGCCTGGACTGAGCCCGCTCAGTCCAAGGCCAGGGCGGCGGCGGCGGCGAACAGGTCGTCGGCCAGGCCCTCGTCCCCGCTCACCAGGCCGCCCGAACCGACCCGGTCCGTGCGGTTCCCCACGACCCGGCAGAAGGCCGAGCCGTCCACGACGACCCGGGCGGCGGCCGGCGGCAGCGGGTCAGCGGCGCCGGCCGGGTCCAGCCCCACGTCCCAGGTGCCGCCTCCGGGCCCGGTCAGCACCAGACGCACGGCGCGTCCGGGCCGGGCCCGTCCCGCCAGGGCCACGCCGGTGGGAAGCAGGCCGACCGCCAGCGCGGTCATGCGGGCCAGGGACTCGGCGTCGGGGTCGGTCGGGGGGCGCCCGGTGGCGCGCCGGATGTCCCCGTCATGGATCCAGATCTCGAAGGCGCGCACCACCAGAAGCAGGTCGAGAGGCAGGGTGATGCCGAACCACGTGACCGCAGCACCGGGATCGGCTCCTTCGGCGGCGGCCAGGCTCAGCGCCGCGGCGTGTGACCACTCGGCCTGCGTAGCGCCGGCCGGTCGTCCCCCCTGGGCCCGGGCGAAGGGATCGGTCGCGGCCACGTGCTGGCCGGGCCCCGGGTCCGAGCCCGCCTCCTCCAGACCGCCCCGGAAGTGGGTCTCCACGCCGATGAGATGGCCGACCAGGCCCTGGACGTCGAGGTCCCGGAGGGTGGGACGGGCCCACTCGTCGGGAGCGAGACCGGTGACCAGCTCGTTGAAGGCGGCGGTGATGCGCCGGAATACCTCGACCCCGGAGATCTGGGCGGGCGGGGAAGTGGGCCGCCCGGGCGGGCGGTGCTCGCGGGCCCGGTCCAGCATGCGGTCGCGCAGGCCCCGGGGCGGCGCTTCGGCCTCCGACTCCGCCAGAGCAAAGCGCAGCTCGCGCAGAGCGTCGGCGCCGGCGCGCTCGGCGGACGTCACAGCGCGTCCACCTCGAGCGGTGCCAGCCACTCCGCCAGCTTGGCCTGGGCCAGGCGCATGCGCGACTTGACCGTTCCCTCGGGGACGCCCAGGACGGCGGCCACCTCGCGCTGGGGCCGTCCCGACCAGTACGCCAGCTCCACCGCCTGGCGCTGCGCCTCGGGAAGCCGGGCAATGGCCTGGCGCACCACCTCGGCCACCGTCACCGCGTCCATCCTGTCCGACGCCCGCCCTTCGGGCCGCGGCTGCATCAGCTCGCAGTGCTCCTCACGCGCGCGCCGCCGCGTGTCGCTGCGCACGGCGTCGACGGCCCGGCGGTGGGCCTGCACCCCGAGATAGGCCCGCAGCGAGCCCCGCTCCGGGTCGAACCGCTCCGGATTGCGCCACAGGGCGGTGAAGACCTCCTGAACCACGTCCTCGGCGACGCTCCGGTTCGCGACCACCCTTTTCGCCACACCGAACACCAACGGCGCGTAACGGTCATACACCTCGGCCAGGGCGTCGTCGTCCCCCGCCGCCAGCCGGGCCAGCAGAACACAGTCCCCCCGGTCCTCCACGGAAGTGAAGGTACCGGGCCGGCGGCGCAAAGTCTCGGGTTCCGGAAGTATTTCCGCAACGGGGCTTGCGAGCGACATCACCACCCGTCATTCGCCGGACACAGCCGGTGCGGATCACTGGCCTGCGGGCGGATCCGGCGCAGTGATCCGCGTCACCCGGCGGCTCCGAACCGTGACCCAGGGCCGCCCGACCGTGCGGGGCCGGGCGCCCAGCGAGGAGGCGAGAGCACCCAAATGGCACATTCCAACGAGATCCGGTTGCGCGATCTCTACGCCGTCTTCGCCACGGGGGGACCTGGACGGGTTCCTCCAGGGCTGCACCGACGACGTGAGCTTCCACGTCCCCGGCAACCCTCCGAACAGCGGGGTGTTCACCAAGGCCGGCTTCCCGGACTGGATCGTCAAGGTGCTCACCGTTGCGGAAGGCACCTTCCAGGAGCATGTCCTCGACGTGATCGCCAACGACGACAGGGGGGTCCTCCTCCTGCGCCACGAGTTCGACCGGGCCGGGGCCCACCGGCAATACCTCACCGCGCACGTCTGCGAGCTGAGGGACGGGGGACACCATGGCCTGGTTGGTGCGGACCACCGGGACCCACACCGGAGGGGATCTCGGCTTTCCCGCAACCGGGCGCACCTTCGAGACGCTGAGTGCCAACATCGGCAGGGTCCGTGACGGCCGGGCCGCCGAGCACTGGTCGGAGCAGGGGATGCTGCCGATGCTCCTGCAGCTGGGGGTCATGCCCGTCCCGGCCGGCTGACAGCCCGCAAGGGAACTTTGCGCCGATAGCGCGGCGCTAGGGTCGGGCGTGGACCTCGACGCCCTGGCCTATCTGTCCGTCACCCGCCTGTACGCCTCTTATGCCGACGTGGTCACCCGGCGGGCGTGGGCCGAGCTCGACGCCCTGTTCCTTCCCGACGCGCCGGTACACGTCGACCGGGTGAACGCCCCCCCGATCGAGCTCGTCGGGCCCGCCGCCTTCGGGGAGTTCGTGGCCGGCTCGATCGCCCGCTTCGAGTTCTTCGAGTTCGTCATCCTCAACCACGTGGTCCGGGTGCACGGGGACGGCGCGGCGCGCGGCCGGCTCTACATGGTCGAGCTCCGCCAGGACAGCGTGACGGGCGAATGGAGCAACGCCTTCGGCGTCTACCACGACGACGTGGTCGTGGCCGGCGGGGCGTGGCGATTCGCCGAGCGCCGTTACCAGAGCCTGGCCCGCAAGCTCGGCCCGGGGCGGGCCGAGGTGTTCCCCTTCCCCGGGGCCCACTCCGACCTGTGATCCGTAAAAGTGGCCAGTAGATGACCGGTTTTGGATGACAGGCTGACCCCGACACCCCACCGACGAGGAGGCCTCCGTCCCGATGTCCACCGCCACCCCGACCCCGACCGAAGCCCCGACCGGGCGGCCGGCGCCCGAGTCTGATCCCGAGCGCCGGGACCTGCTCGAGACCCTCGCCAAGCACCGCGGGTTCGTCCGCCAGACGGCGCAGGG
>DASUHN010000100.1 GCA_036273495.1 Acidimicrobiales bacterium
TACCTCGAGAACCGGACGTTCCCACCTTCCGACGACTTCCGGGGCCGTGCGCTCGTCACCGACCGGGCCCTGCACCAGGAGGCCGACGCCGACTGGCTGTCGTTCTGGGACAGGCAGGCCCGCACGCTCGACTGGTTCGAACCGTGGTCGGAGGTCCTCGAATGGGACCTGCCGTTCTCGAAGTGGTTCGTCGGCGGGAAGCTGAACGTGGCCCACAACTGCCTCGACCGCCACGTGGCCGACGGCCTCGGGGACCGGGTGGCGTACTTCTGGGAGGGGGAGCCGGGGGACACCCGCACAATCACCTACGCCGAGCTGCTGCGCGAGGTGTGCCGCTTCGCCAACGTCCTCAAGTCGCTGGGCGTGCGGCGCGGGGACCGGGTGGCCGTCTACATGCCGATGATCCCGGAGCTGCCGGTGACGATGCTGGCGTGCGCCCGGATCGGGGCCGCCCACTCGGTCGTGTTCGGCGGGTTCTCGGCCGACGCCCTGCGCGGGCGGATCAACGACGCCGAGGCCAAGGTGGTCGTGACGGCCGACGGGGGGTTCCGGAGAGGGGCCGCTTCCCCCTTGAAGCCCAACGTGGACGTGGCGCTGGCCGAGACGCCCACCGTCGAGTCGGTCGTGGTGGTGTGCCGGACCCGGCAGGACGTGCAGATGGTCGACGGCCGCGACCACTGGTGGCACGACCTCATGGAGGCGCCCCCCGACGAGTGCCCGGCCGAGCCCCTCGACTCCGAGGAGCTGTTGTACCTCCTCTACACGTCGGGCACCACCGCCCGGCCCAAGGGCATCATGCACACGACGGGCGGATACCTCACCCACGTCAGCGTCACCCATCGCTACGTGTTCGACCTCCACCCCGAAGTCGACGTGTACTGGTGCGCCGCCGACATCGGATGGGTGACCGGCCACAGCTACATCGTCTACGGCCCGCTGGCCAACGCCGCCACCAGCGTCATGTACGAGGGCACGCCCGACTACCCGGACAAGGACCGCTGGTGGGACATGATCGAGCGCTACGGGGTGTCGATCCTGTACTGCGCCCCGACGGCCATCCGCACCTTCATGAAATGGGGGACCGAGTACCCCGACCGCCACGACCTGTCGAGCCTGCGCGTGCTCGGCTCGGTCGGTGAGCCGATCAACCCCGAGGCGTGGGTCTGGTACTGGCAGAACATCGGTGGGGGCCGCTGCCCGGTCGTCGACACGTGGTGGCAGACCGAGACGGGCGGGATCATTATCTCCCCGCTGCCCGGAGCGACCGTGCTCAAGCCCGGCTCGGCCACCTTCCCGTTGCCGGGAATGGAGGCGGAGGTCGTCGACGACGACGGCAACCGGGTCGAGAAGGGCGGCGGGTACCTGACGCTCACCCGGCCGTGGCCGGGGATGCTCCGGGGCATCTACGGGGACCCCGAGCGCTACCGGGAGACGTACTGGAGCCGGTTCCCGGGCCGGTACTTCGCGGGGGACGGGGCCAAGCTCGACGACGAGGGCTACTTCTGGCTCCTCGGCCGCGTCGACGACGTGATGAACGTGTCCGGCCACCGGGTGTCGACGACCGAGGTGGAGTCGGCTCTGGTCGACCATCCGACGGTCGCCGAGGCGGCGGTGGTGGGCGCCAACGACGCCACCACCGGGCAGGCCATCATCGCCTACGTCACGCTCAAGTCGGGGGAGCAGCCGTCCGACGAGCACGGCCAGCTGCTGCGCAAGCACGTGGCCGAGCGCATCGGTCCCATCGCCCGGCCCAAGACCATCATCTTCACCGAGGACCTGCCCAAGACCCGCAGCGGCAAGATCATGCGGCGCCTCCTGCGCGACGTGGCCGAGGGCCGGGACCTCGGAGACACCACGACCCTGGCGGACCCGGCGGTGGTCGAGGAGATCCGGCAGCGGGCGGCCACCGGGCCGACGGAGGAGTGAGCGACCGGCGCCTGCCGGACAACTGGCGCTGGAACACCTCGCCGGTGGCCGGACCGGCGGTGATCTTCGACATCGACGGGGTGCTCTCCGACGCCGCCAGCCGGCAGCACTACCTCGAGTCGGGCCGGCGGGACTGGGACGCCTTCTTCGACGCCTGCGGGGACGACCCCCTGATCGAGGAGGTGGCCATCCTCCTCAGCCTCCTCGAGCCCAAGCTCGCCATCATCCTGCTCACCGCCCGGCCCCTGCGGGTCCGGCCCCAGACCCTCGCCTGGCTCGAGCGCTACGGGTTGCGTTGGGACCTGTTGATCATGCGGGACCTGGGGGACTTCCGCTCGGCGCGCTCGTTCAAGCAGTTCACGATCGAGGAGCTGCGGGAGCGGGGCATCGAGCCCCGACTGGCCTTCGAGGACGACCGCCGCAACCTCGAGATGTTCCGGGCCGAGGGAGTGCCGTGCGTCTACATCCACAGCGGATACTACGAATGAGCCCGGAACGATTCCGGCTCCGGTAGCGTTGATCCTGACGAGATGAGCCGGAACACGATCAAGACCTACGTCCTTCTGGCCGCCCTCGGCGGCATTCTCGTCCTGGTCGGGGCCGCCATCGGCCGGGGATCGGGGGCGGTGATCGGGCTCCTGTTCGGGCTGCTGCTCACCGGGGGCTCCTACTGGTTCTCCGACAAGCTGGCCATTGCCGCCGCCCGGGCCAAGCCGGTGAGCGAGGCGGAGATGCCCGAGTACTACCGGGTCGTCCGGGAGCTCACCCAACGGGCCGAGATCCCCATGCCCAAGCTGTACGTGAGCCCCGACATGCAGCCCAACGCCTTCGCCACCGGGCGCAACCCCCATCACGCCGCCGTGGCCGTGACCCAGGGCATCCTCCAGGTCCTCGACTGGGAGGAGCTGCGCGGCGTCCTGGCCCACGAGCTGTCGCATGTGCGGAACCGGGACATTCTGATCGGCTCGGTCGCGGCGGCCATCGCCATGGCCATCACGTTCGTGTCCCGGATGATGTTCTGGTTCGCGCCGGGAGACGACCGCAACAACCCCCTCGGGATCTTCGCCGTCCTGGCCGAGTTGCTCCTCGCCCCGATAGCCGCCTTCCTGCTGCAGATGGCGCTCACCCGGAGCCGGGAGTACGAGGCCGACCGCTCCGGCGCCCGGTTGATCGGGGACGGTGAGCCTCTGGCCCGGGCCCTGGCCAAGATCGAGGCCGGCGTCCGGTCGGTCCCGATGAGGGTCCAGCCCGCCGAGGCCAGTCTGTTCATCATCAACCCGCTGTCGGGCCGGAACATGAGCTACCGGACGCTGTTCATGACCCACCCGCCGACCGCCGACCGGATCGCCCGGCTGCGGTCAGGCGAGTGGCGCCACGAGCTCTAGATCCCCCGAGAGAGCGCTAGTCGCGGAAGTTCGTGAACTGGAGCGGGATCCCGAAGTCCCCGGACTTGAGCGAGGCGATCACCGCCTGCAGGTCGTCCCGCTTCTTGCCGGTCACCCGGACCTGGTCCCCCTGCGTCTGCGACGAGACCCCCTTGAGACCGAGGTCCTTGATGGCCTTGTTGATCTTGCGGGCGTGATCGGATGAGATGCCCGCCGACAGGGTGACCTCCTGACGCATGGTGTTCTTGGCCGCCTCTTCCGGCTTGCCGTAGGACAGCGCCTTGAGGGAGACCTCCCGGCGCACCAGCTTCTCCTCGAGCACCTGGATCACCGCCTTCAGGCGGTCCTCGGTGGCGGAGCGGAGGGTGAGGGTGTTGCCCGCCAGCTCGATGCTGGAGCCGGTGTCCTTGAAGTCGAACCGGGTGGTCACCTCCCGGCTCGCCTGGTCCACGGCGTTGCGGACCTCCTGCTCGTCGACCTCGGATACCACGTCGAAGCTCGGCATGTGCAGACGCTATCCTCCCCGGTTCCTGGGTCGGTGCCCGAGTGGACAAAGGGAGCAGACTGTAAATCTGCCGGCGCAGCCTTCGGAGGTTCGAACCCTCCCCGGCCCACCACCGCGCTGACCTGGGCATTCGTGGCATCTGCCCTCGGGTGCCCGGGCAGTCGTACCACCCGTCGTTCAACGACGCGGGACGGTCAGTACCGCTGCACCGTCCAGCGCAACCACGCCACCTTGAGCCGGCGCGGTGCCGGGGCCGGGGCGCCGGTGATGTCCGGCAGGGCCTCGGTCCCCACATCCTCGACGGCCCGGCGGTGGTGATGCAGCAGTGAGTGCGTCTCGTCCGGGCTCAGCTTCTGGCGCGCGCCGAGCTTCAGGACGGCGCGCTGCTCGTTGACCACGACCGCGGCCCAGTCCGAGCCGCGCCGGACGCGGTGCACCGGCAACCGCCGCTGGCGATCCTGCAGCGCGGCCCACGCGTCGGCGGGAAGATCCTCGATGCTCAGCGCGGACCGGTCGGCGCTCCCCGCCGGTGGCAGGGGGTCAAGGGTCACGGTGCCGTACTCGTCGGGAAGGCCGAGCAGGCGCAGGGCCGCCTGGCGGAGGCGGTCGGAGTCGGGCCCCATCCGGGCCAACGCCGCCACCACCGACGGGCTGTGCTGGTCCACGAGCACGACCAGCAGGTCCTCCGGCCCGGCCCGGGTCCCCCGCTTGGCCGCCCAGGCCCCGGCGCTCGAGACGGCCTGGCGGGACATCGAGTCGAAATGGATGACCGGTCCGGGGGGCGGCTCGGCCCGGGCCCGCCCCTTCGGGGCCGCCGGGGCGTGGGCCACCGCCGCCATCTCGCCGAGGGGCCCCGACACCTCGAGGACGGCCGCCAGCAGGTGGGCCGGGCCCACCGCTCCCGAGCGGGCCAGCTCCCCGGCGCGCTCGATGGCGGCCACCCCCCGCTCGGAGAACTGTTGGTACGGCACGCGGTCAGCCTCCCATCCTTGCCTCACCCCTGATCCTCACAGGAGGCTCCCAGGCAGCCGGGGGCGGGCGCTCAGGCCCGGGACCGACAATGGGGAGGTGGCAGATGTGGTTGGCACGAGCTGCGCCTCCTGCTCCTGTCGTACCCGGACGTCATGGCGGCCCTGGTGGCCCTGGCGTTGATCGTGGCGGCGGGGATCACGTCCATGCGCTGGGCCCGGGCGCGCGAGCGCTACGAGACCTGGTGGTCGATCCACCTGTACCTCTACCTGGCGCTGGCGCTCTCCCTGGCCCACCAGATCGCCAACGGCCAGTCCTTCGTCGGCCATCCGGTGACCATCGGCTTCTGGAGCGCGCTGTGGGCGGCCACGGCCGGCACCGTCCTCGCCTTCCGCTTCCTCCTTCCGATCGGGCGCAGCCTCTTCCACCGCCTGCGCGTGGTCTCGGTCCGCGAGGAGGCGCCCGGCGTCGTCTCGATCGTCTGCGCCGGGCGTCACCTCGACCGCCTGGCGTTCTCGGGTGGCCAGTTCTTCCGTTGGCGTTTCCTCCGGTCGGGACTTTGGTGGCAGGCCCATCCGTACTCGCTGTCCGCCCTGCCCCGCCCGCCCTACATCCGGGTGACGGTCAAGGGGCTGGGGGACCAGTCGGCCGCCGTGGCCCGGATCCCGCCCGGCACCCGCGTGTGGATCGAGGGACCGTACGGCGCCTTCACCCACCACGCCCGGCGCACCGACAAGGTGCTGCTCATCGGCCCCGGCGTCGGTGTCACGCCCCTCCGGGCCATCCTCGAGGAGCTCCCCCCTCAAGTCGACGTCACCGTCGTCCTGCGCTCGTCGACACCCGAGCAGGCGGTGCTGGCGGGTGAGATGCAGGCCCTGGTGACGGCGCGCCGCGGCCGCATGGTGAGCGTCACCGGGTCCCGCCAGCAGGTGGCCGTCGACCGCCAGACGCTCCTGGGACCGTGCCCGACGTGGCCGAGCGGGACGTGTACGTGTGCGGTCCGGACGGATTCGCCGACCTGGTGGTGGCCGCCGCCGGCCGGGCCGGCGTGCCCCGCTCGCGCATCCACCGGGAGGTGTTCGCCTTCTGATGAGACGCGGCCCGATCGTCGTCGCCGCCACCGGAGCGGGGCTGGCCGCCCTGCTCAGCTTCCACACCACGTCCCTGTCGGGACCGACCGGGCCCCTCGTGTCGGCGACGGGGCCGGGCACAACCGGCTCCGGGACCGCCGGCCCACCGGACACGGCGCCAACCACTGCGCCCACCACTGCGTCGACCACCGCCCCCACCACGACCACCCAGGCGGCGCGCCGGGCCAACGGTGACGACGTCGAGTACCGGTACGGGCAGCTCGAGCTGCAGGTGACGGTCGAGGCGGGCGGGATCAGCGACATCGAGCCGGCGGTCGACGAGGCGACCGACCCGCGCTCGGCCCAGATCAACGACCAGGCCATCCCCTACCTGCGGGACCAGGCGCTGCAGGCCCAGAGCGCCCACCTCGACGGCGTCTCGGGCCCGACCTATACGAGCGACGCCTATGCGCAGTCCCTGCAGGCGGCCCTGGACAAGCTGGGCTGGAACAAGTGAGCCCGGCGCGCCGAGGGGTGGTCAAGCGCCAGGTCGCGGTGATGGGCACCGTCGTCTCGTTCGACGTGCGGCCGGGCGCGGCCCCGGCTGCGGCGGTGCACGTGGCGCTGGCCCGGGCCGTCGCCTCGCTGCACCGCGTCGACCACGTGCTCAGCACGTCGAAGCCGGACAGCCCCCTAAGCCGGCTGCGCCGGGGGGAGATCGGTCCCGAGGACGCCCCGCCCGAAGTGGCCGCCGTGCTCGAGCTGTGCGCCCGGGCCCGGACCGCCTCGGGCGGCTGGTTCGATCCGTGGGCCGCCCCGGGCGGCGTGGACCCGACCGGGTTGGTCAAGGGATGGGCCGCCGGGCGGGCCCTCGACCACCTGCGGCGCACGCCCGGCCTGGCCGGGGCCATGGTCAACGCCGGCGGGGACGTGGCGTGCTGGGGCCGTCCCGCCGCCGGCCGGGCCTGGCGCATCGGGGTGCGCAGCCCCGACGACGCCGGGGTCGTGCTGGCCGTGGTGGAGGGCGTGGCGGCGGTGGCCACCTCCGGCACCTACGAGCGGGGCCCGCACCTGTTCCGCCCGGACCGGCCACTCGCGCCCGCCGGCGGCGTACCTGTGGTCTCCGCCACCGTCACCGGTCCCGAGCTGTGGATGGCCGACGCCCTGGCGACCGGGCTGGCCGCCGGCGGGACCGCCGGGCTGGACGCGGTCGAGACGCTCGAGGGCTACGAGGCGCTCGTCGTGGACGCATCGGGGCAGACGAGGGCCACCAGGGGGAGTCCGGCCGAGGTGGTGGCGGCGCCTGCCGCGTAGGCTCTGGCCATGCCGACGGATCGC
The DNA here is from genome assembly GCA_036273495.1 of Acidimicrobiales bacterium. Lineage (NCBI taxonomy): Bacteria > Bacillati > Actinomycetota > Acidimicrobiia > Acidimicrobiales > Acidimicrobiales bacterium. The sequence goes on from DASUHN010000100.1 coordinate 7,194, forward strand.
CGACCCCTCCAGTACCCCACGTTCGACAGCACCGACGAGGAGCGCCGGCACCGCAAGCAGCGCCTGGCGGCGTCGTTCCGCCTGTTCGGGCAGTTCGGGTTCGACGAGGGTGTGGCCGGCCACATCACCGCCCGCGATCCCGAGCGGGTCGACCACTTCTGGGTCAACCCCTTCGGGATGAGCTTCCGGCAGATCCGGGTGAAGGACCTGATCCTGGTCAACGACCGGGGGGACGTCGTCGAGGGGGACTGGCCGGTGAACGCGGCCGCCTTCGCCATCCACTCCCAGGTGCACGCCGCCCGCCCCGACGTCATCGCCGCCGCCCACGCCCACTCGCTGCACGGCAAGGCGTGGTCGTCCCTGCGCCGGCCCCTCGATCCGCTCACCCAGGACGCCTGCGCCTTCTACGGGGACCACGCCGTGTTCGACGACTACACCGGCGTCGTGCTCGATCTCGAGGAGGGCAAGCGGATCGCCCACGCCCTGGGCGGGAACAAGGCCGTCATCCTCTCCAACCACGGCCTTCTGACCGTCGGCCAGACCTCGGTGGACGAGGCGGCGTGGTGGTTCATCACCATGGAGCGCACGTGCCAGGCCCAGCTCCTCGCCGAGGCGGCGGGCAAGCCGGTGCTGATCGACGCCGATCAGGCGGCCAAGACGAAGCTCCAGGTGGGTGAGCCCCTGGGCGGGTGGGTGTCGTTCCAGCCCCTGTACGACTGGATCGTGTCGATCCAGCCCGACCTGCTCGACGAGTAGAACCCGCTCTCCGGTCTTGTCACCCATGCGATTCGGGCTCGACGTCGCCCAGCAGCGGATGCCGTGGGACGAGGTGGTCAGCCGGGTCCGCTTCGCCGAGGATCTCGGATTCGACGGCGCCTGGGGCTTCGACCACTTCCAGCCGATGTACGGGGAGGGGCCGGGGGAGACCTTCGAGGGCATGACGACCCTGGCCGCCCTGGCGGGGGCGACCACACGGATCCGTCTCGGCCTGCTGGTCACCGGAGTCACCTACCGCCATCCGTCGGTCCTCGCCTCCCAGGCCCTGACCATCGACCACGCCTCGCACGGCCGCCTCGAGCTCTCCCTCGGCGCCGCCTGGTTCGACCAGGAGCACACCGAGCTCGGGATCGACTTCCCCCCGACCAGCGTGCGGTTCGACCTCCTCGAGGACGCCCTGGAGATCGTGACGCGCCTGTTCACCGGGGACACGGTGTCCTACGAGGGCCGGGTCGTCTCGCTCCGGGCCGCCCGGCTGGGACCGCTGCCGGTCCAGCGGCCCCACCCGCCCATCTGGATCGGGGGGAACGGGCCCCGGCGGACGCTGCCCCTGGTGGCCCGCTTTGCCGACGTCTGGCACGCGTGGGGGACCCCGAACGGGCTGCAGGAGCTGAACGGGCGGCTGGATCGCCTGGCCGAGGAGGCGGGCCGGGACCCGTCCTCGATCATGCGGGCCGGCTCGCTGTCGCTCGACGACCTCGACACCGCCCGGAAGCACGCCGCCAAGTGGCGCGACGCCGGCTACGGCTACCTCGTCTGCGGCTGGCCCGACGCCGGCCGGGCCCAGGTCGAGCGGTTCGCCCGCGAGGTCCTGCCCGAGCTGTCCGGCTGACCGGCGGCCGGGGTCACCGCCCTCCGGCGCCCCCGGGATCGAGGCTCATCGTCATGAACGTGTTGTACGGGCTGTCGGCGTAGTCGGCAAACGGCCCGCACGGCTCGAAGCCCATGTTGCCGTAGAGCGTCCGGGCAGCGACGAAGTCCTCGGTCGTTCCCGTCTCCAGGCTCACCCGGCGGTAGCCGGCCCCCCGGGCGAAGCTCAAGATGTGCTCGACCATCGCCCTGCCCACCCCCTGGCCGCGCCGGGTCTGGCGGGTGTGCATCGACTTGAGCTCGGCGTGATCGCCGTCCAGGCGCTTCAACGCCGCCACCCCGACCAGCCATCCCGCCGACCGGGCGCCGAAGAAGGTCACGTCCGGCTGGGCCAGCTGGTCCACGTCCAGGGCAAAGGAGTACTCCGTCGGAGTCACCTCCCGGGCGAAGGCCCGGTGGGCGGCCAGGAGCTCACGGACGTCGGCGGCCCGCGGGTCGTCGACGGCTATGTCGAGGTCCACGGGAGCAGTCTGGCCGAGTCCCGCCCTTCCGGGATGACCGCAGCGTCGCCACATATGATCGGCGCCCAGGTGACGCCTGGATGACTCCCTACATCGTCGGCGGGCTGGTGCTCGGTGGGGTCTACGCCATCTCCGCCGTCGGCCTCGTCATGACCTACGTGTCGTCGAAGGTGCTGAACTTCGCCCACGGCGCCATCGCCTTCTTCGTGGCCATGGCCTTCTACCAGTTCCACACCCGGTGGAGCTGGCCCCTACCCCTGGCCGCGGTGGTGGCCGTCGTCGTGCTGGCGCCGGCCCTCGGCCTGGTGCTCTGGCTGATTCTGGCCCGCAACCTGGCCCAGGCGAGCTCGGTGGTCATGCTCGTGACGACGATCGGCCTCTACGTGGCGTTCACCCCGCTCACCTTCCTGGTCTTCGGCAACCAGCCTGTGTTCGAGCCGCCGGGCCTGGCCGGCTCGAACGTGAGGGTGTTCCACCCCCTGGGCGTAGCCATCAACGAGAACCAGCTGATCGTCCTGCTCGGCACCATCGCCATCGGGGCCGGCCTGGTGGTGCTCCTGCGGCTCACCACCGCCGGGCTCATGATCCGGGCCGTCGTCGATTCGCCCGGTCTGAGCAGCTTGGCCGGCACCGACCCCCGGATCGTGGGAGCGGCGTCGTGGGCGCTCGGATGCATGCTGGCCGGGTTCTCCGGAGTGCTCCTCACCCCGCTCCTGGGGCTGCAACCGGCGGCGTTCACCCTGCTGGTCGTGGCGTCGCTGTCGGCCGTGGTGGCGGCCAGGCTGGTCAGCCTGCCGCTCGCCTTCGGGGGCGCCCTCCTCCTCGGGATCGTCCAGGAGCTGTCGGTGAAGTACGCGCCGTCGAGCGGGGTCCTCTCGGCCGGGCTCAGGCCCAGCCTCCCCTTCGCCCTGATGATCGTGTTCCTCCTGGCCTACGGGCTGCGGGGCCGGGGTCAGGCGATGGCGGTGCGGCGGGCCGTGACGCGTGCGGTGGTGGAGGTGGACGAGGCCCGCACCGCCGCCTGGGTGCGCCCGGTGGGATTCGGGGCCATCGTGGCGCTGGTCGTGCTGGCGAGCCTCGTGTTGCCGCAGTACTGGGTCGGGATCGTCGGCTCGGGTGTGTGCCTCGGCATCGCCCTCCTGTCGTACTCGGTCGTCACCGGGCAGGCCGGCGTGATCTCGCTCTGCCAGATCTCCTTTGCCGGGGTGGGCGCCATCACCACCGCCCAGCTGGCCAACAACGACCACTGGCCGGCGCTGATCGCCCTGGTCGTCGGAGGCCTGGTGGCCGTGCCGGTCGCGCTCGTGGTGGCCATGCTGGCGGTGCGGCTGGGAGACCTGTTCGTGGCCCTGGCCACCCTGGGCTTCGCCCTCCTCATGGACAACCTCGTGTTCCCGGTCAACCACTTCGACCAGGACGGAGCCGGGATGTCCGTCGATCGGCCGTCGCTCGGCCCCCTCCACTTCCTCGGGGACCGGTCGTTCCTCTACCTCGGCCTGGCCGTGTTCCTCCTGTTGGCGCTGCTCGTGCGCAACCTGCGCCGCTCGGGCACCGGGATGACGCTCGTGGCCATCCGCTCCAGCGAGACGGGGGTGGCCACGCTCGGCCTGTCGGTGGTGCGGGCCAAGCTGGTGGCCTTCGGGGTCAGCGGGTTCATCGCCGGCGTCGGCGGCGGCATGCTGGCGTTCTACGACCTGCGGGCCCGGCCCGCCCAGTTCGACACCCTCGACGGGATCATCTGGCTGGCGGTGGTGGTGACCCTGGGCGTGCGCACGAGCGTCGGTCCCCTCCTGGCGGGGATCCTCTACGCGGTGATCCCCGAGCTCATCGGGACGTGGAGCCTGCCCGAATGGGTGGGCCAGCTGCCCCCGCTCCTCTTCGGGCTCGGAGCGATCGGACTCGCCCGCGAGCCCCGCGGCGTGGTGGCCCAGACCTCCGACCAGTGGGTCCGGCTGGCCCAGCGGCTGCGGGCCGGGCCGCCCCCTCAGCAGGCCTCGGAGGCCGCCGTCTCGCTCAGGTAACGGGCCAGGACGTCGGCGCCGGCCTCCGAGCTCGGCCCGTGCCAGATGACCCGGCCCCGGCGCAGGATCAGGGCCCGGTCGGAGAACTGCAGGGCCCGGTGCACGAACTGCTCGATCAGCAGAACGGTCACGCCCTGCCGGCGGGCCTCGTCCAGGGTGGAGAAGATCGACTGCACGAGCCGGGGCGCCAGTCCGAGCGAAAGCTCGTCCGCGATCAGCAGCCGCGGAGGAGCGGCCAGCACCGGGGCCAGCGCCAGCATCTGCTGCTCCCCGCCCGACAGCGTCCCCGCCACCTGGCGCCGGCGGTCCCCCAGCACCGGCAGGGCCTCGTAGGCGCGGGCCACCGCCTCCCGCCGCTCCCGCGGGGAGCCGACCCGACGCAGGCGCATCCTGAGGTTGTCGGCCACCGATAGGCTGGGGAACACGCCCCGGCCCTCGGGGATGTGGGCCACGCCCAGGCGCCCGATCCGGTGGGCGCTCCAGGTCGTCACATCCTGGTCCCGCACCCGGACCGTCCCGCCGATCGGGCGGACCAGGCCGGACAGGGCCCCGGCCAGGGAGCTCTTGCCGGCTCCGTTGGGGCCGAGGATCGCCACGGCCTCGCCGGGGGCGACGTCGAGGTCCACCCCGAACAGGGCCTGGGCCCCGCCGTAGGAGACGCGCAGGTCCTGGGCCGATACCAGGGGCTCGACCCCGGTCCCGGTCAGAGGAGGACCTCGTCGCCGATGTAGGCCGCCCGCACCCTCGGATCCTCCCTGATCATGGCGGGGGGCCCGCTGGCGATCATCTCCCCGAAGTCCAACACGTCGACCCGGTCGCACATCCCGAGCACCAGGTCGAGGTCGTGCTCCACGAGCACGAGGGCCACCCCGCGCTGCTCGCGCGCCGACCGCAGGGTGGCCGCCAGCTGCTCGGTCTCGTGGACGTCGAGTCCCGACGAGGGCTCGTCGAGCAGGATCACCGCCGGGTCGGTGGCCAGGGCCCGACCCACCTCCACCAGCCGGCCCGTCCCGAGGGGGATGCTCCCGGCCCGACGGTCGGCCACGTCGCGCAGCCCGAGGACCCCCAGGAGATCCTCGACCTCGGCCGGCGTCGCCCGGGGGCCCCGCCCCAGCAGGTCCCGCCACAGCCGGGGCCGGGAGCGACGGGCGTGGTGGGCCAGGACGAGGTGCTCGCGGACGGTGAGATCGGAGAACAGCTCGGTCCGCTGGAAGGTGCGGGCCAGCCCGGCCCGGGCCCGCAGCTGGGGGCTGTCGCGGCTGACGTCCCGGTCCTGAAGCAGGACCGAGCCGGAGTCGGGGACGAGGATGCCCGACAGGACGCCGAACAGCGTGGTCTTGCCCGCACCGTTCGGCCCGACCAGCCCGACGATGGCGCGGGGGGGCACGGCCAGGCTGACCCCGTTGAGGGCCTTGAGACCCCCGAAGCGGACCGTGACCTCCCGGGCCTCGAGGATCAACTGGTGGGCTTGCCGCAGTACGGCTGGGGGCTGACCGGCACGAAGGCCTTACCCTCGGCCTGCACGAACCAGTTGCACAACCCCGAGTGGCCGAGGGACTTCGACTCGTCGATCGGGTTGACGAACCCACCGGCATCATAGGTGGTCTGGCGCAGCTTCTGGATGAAGCCGGAGCGGGTGGGACAGGAGCCGGCCGCCTCCAGTCCCTTGATGAACAGGTCGGCCGACAGCCAGGAGTACGCCGACACCTCCGAGATGGGGACCTTGGGCGCGTACTGGGCCATGGCCGACTTGAAGGTCTGGAATGCCGGTCGATTCAGCTCGAAGGGAGCGAACTGCACCAGGAAGTAGTCCCCGGCCACCAGGGGGCCGACGGCGCTGATCAGGCGCTGGTCGTAGCCGGTGGTCAACAGGATCACCGGGTGCAGGCCGGCCTGCTGGATGGCCCGCACCAGGGCCAGGTTGGTGGTCGGATCGAGCTCGGTCACGACGCCGTTGGTGCCCGCCGAACGCATCCGGGCCACGTCGGCGGTGAAGTCGCTCTGACCGAAGTTGATGCTGTTGGTCTGGTAGCCCACCTTCATCCCGATGGCCTTGGCGGCGGACGCCGTCCCCTGGCTCACCGAGATCGAGCCCGGATCGGTCCCGCCGAACAGGGCCAGGTTGGTTACCCCCTTGGTCTTGAGGAACCCGACGATGCTGGTGTTGGGGCTCTTGGCCGGGTTGGCGTCGATGCTCCCGGTGGCACCGAAGAAGTTGTTGTCCAGGGCGTAGGGATCCGATGCAGTGGCCCATCCGGTCACGGGGACCCCGCTCTGCTTGAGGTAGGTCCCGGACCCGCCCGGCTCGATGCTCATCTCGACGATCCCGAAGGCGTGGTCCTGCTCGACCAGATGGCGGGCGGCGGCCAGGTTCCCGGTCGTGGTGCCGCCGTCGTCGGCGGCGACGGCGGTCAGCTTGAGCCCGTGGACTCCACCCTGGTTGTTCTGGAGGTTGAAGCGGGCCTGCACGGTGGTAACCGCGTACTGGAAGTCGAGGACCACCGTCGGGTTCCCGGTGGTCTGCTGGATGACGCCGACGGTGATGGTGCCGTCGCTGATCCCCGGGCCCGAGCACGACGCGCCCCCCGCCCCCGACGTGCCGCCGGACCCGGACGACGACGCCTTGGTGCTGCCGCTGCTCCCACACGCCGCCGCCGCCAGTGCCATGGCGAACACGACCGCCAACAATCTCCCACGACGCATACCGTCACCCCCCTGGATACGAGCGGCGTGATCATCGCGCACCCGGGCCGGCTGCTGCCCGCTCCCTCGACGTCCGGCGGACGCCGTCTCATCCCGCCGGGGCGGGCCGAGCCCGGAGGTGGGCGACCCACTGCCCGTCGGTGCCGGTCTCGAGCAGCCTGGCGACCGCCAGCTCGCGCAGCCGCTCCGTGCGCACCTTGTCGCTCCCGGTGAACTGCAGCTCCCCCTCCTCGAACAGGAGCACGGCGCGGGGGATCTTGTAGGACGCCAGCCTGCCCCGGAGCTGCTCGGCCACCGCCCGGGGCTGGACCTCGGCGCCGGGGCGGGGGACGCCGCACAGCACCACCGCCTCCCCGAGGGTGGGATGGGGCACTCCGATCACCCAGGCCACAGCCAGGCCGCCAAGGAACATCGCCTCGGTCTCGACCTCGACGGCGGAGACGTTGGCCCCCGCCGTCTTGACCAGGTTGTCGAGCCGGCCCGTCCAGTGCAGGTGACCGTCCGGCCCCACCCACCCGGAGTCCCCGGTGCGGAACCAGCCCTCGGCGTCGAAGGCCTCCTCGGGGAGGCTCTTGTGGTAGCCGCGCATGAGGGTGACACCCTTGACGGCGATCTCCCCGATCTCGCCCGCGGGCACGGCGCCGCCCGACTCCGGGTCCAGAATGCGGATCTGCATGCCGGGGAGGGGCGTGCCGTGGGTCGCCATCCGCTCCTCGTGAGGGCGGGTGGCCGGCAGTGACGTCACCATCGTGAAGGTCTCGGTGAGCCCGTAGGCGGCCCGCATGTCCCATTCCGAGGTGTCGACCCCGATGGCCTGCTGGAACGGCGTGCCCGCCCGGATCTTGCGCACCGAGCTGGTGTCCGTTCCCACCCGGTCGGGGTGGTCCGCCAACTGGGAGCTGGCGTGGTCGAAGGCGTGGACCGTCGTGACCTTCTCCCCCTCGATCAGCCGCAGCGCCTCTCCGGCGTCGAACGCCTCCTGCATCACCAGGCAGGCCCCCGCGGCCAGGGTCCCGCCGAGCGCCATGGCCAACCCGGCAGTCCAGAAGAACGGGAACGAGCTCCAGACCCGGTCCGTGGGCTCGAGGCGCATCTGCTCCTGGAACCGGTAGAACTGCACGACCGGGGCCCGGTGCATGTGGACCACGGCCTTGGGCAGCGCCGTGGTCCCTGAGGTGTAGACGATGACGGCGTCGTCGGCCGGGTGGACCTCCCCGATGGACGAGTCGAGGAGGTCGTCGGGTACGGATCGACCCCCGTCGAGCACTGCGTCCCAGCTCCCGACGGCGCCCGACGGAGCGCCATCCCCGATGGCCACGACATGGCGGAGGTGCGGGAGCTCGGGAAGACCGAGGGGACCGGGCCCGGCCGCCGCGATCCCCGGGTGGGTCCGGAGGAGGTGATCCACGAAGCGTTGGCCGCGCAGCTCCGGCTGCACGACCAGCACGGAGGCGTCGCTGTGGCGGAGGATGTACTCCCGCTCGTTGACCGTGGCCAGGGTGCTGATCGGCACGACCACGGCCCCGGCCATCCCGGCGCCGAAGGCGGCCCAGACGAATTCGGGCCGGCTGCCGAGCAGCAGGGCCACCTTGGTGCCCTTGGCCACGCCGAGGGCCAGAAGTCCCCGGGCGAAGGAGCGGGCGCCCTGTTCCACCTCGGCGTAGGTCCACCGGCGCCCCCCGAACGCCAGCGCCTCGTTGCCGGCGTGGGCCCCGGCCATATCCGTGAGGAACCACCCCAGGGTGAGGCGCCCGGCCGGTACTGGCAGGTCGAGGGCTTCGAGAGGCCGAGTCACGGCCGGGCCTCTTCCGCCGCCCCTGGCCTGTCGACGGCGCCGGTGCCGGCCAGCGCCTCTCGCAACCCGGGGACGACCTCCCGGCCGAGGAGGTGACGGGCACGCCGGGCATCGTCGGGGTCACCGTCCCCGGCGGGACCGACGATCACCAGGCGCCCGACCCCGCAGCCCACGAGTGCGACCAAGCGCTCCACGCACTCCTCCGGGGGACCGAAGACGGCGAACCGCGACAGGAACTCGTCGGTCAGGAAGACGACGTGCGAAGCCCCGCTGCGCCCGTGTGCCTTCGGGTCGTAGTTCTGCACGAGGTTCTCGAGGAGCTCCCGGTCGCCAGGCTCGGCGCCGGGTGCGGCGCCCCCGGCCACACCCGACAGGCGGGCGTACGCCGCCGCCGGTCCCTTCACGAGCTCGCGCGCCACGTCCCGATCGGGGTGGGGGACGACGTTCACGTAGGCGCCGAGGGTGAGAGGAGGCGCCGAGGACGGTCGCTCCAGCCCCCGGACGGTCCGCACCGTCTCGCTCATCCGGGCCGGGTCGGCCCCAACGTTCACGGTGAGGTCCTCGGCCAGGCGCGCCCCCACCGCCATGGTGCGCAGTCCCGTGGCGGCCACGTCGACCGGGACCTTGGCCAGGCCGGGGGGCAGCCAGCCGAGCGGGCGCACCCGCCGGCCCCCCTCCCTCACCGGCGCGGCGCCGGCGTCCACGGCCCAACCCCCGCCCAGGTAGCCCTGCAGAGCTCCGACGTAGGACTCGAGCGCCGAAAGGGGCGCCGGCCGCCCCGCGATGTGGGAAACCGAGGAGTCCCCCCGCCCCACCCCGAGGACCGCCCGACCCCCGGACTCCACCTGGACCGTGGCGATGGCGGCGGCGACCGTCGCCGCGTCCCGGGTCACCGGGTTGGCCACCCGGATTCCCAGGCGCAGGGCGGTCGTGGCCTGCGCGGCCAGGACCAGGCCGATGTACGGATCGGCGGCCAGGTTCTGCGTGTCCCCGAACCCGATCCCGTCGAATCCGTCCGCCTCGGCCCGGCGGGCCATGCTCGCGGCCTGGCCCGGAACGTGAACGGAGGTGATCCACAGCTCCACGCCGGCCATGGGCTCGACAGTATCGTCGTCCCCGATGGCCACGGCCCGCGCCGAAGCCGACTTCGACCACAACTCGCTCGAGTGGCTGGCGCGGCGCCACGCCAACAACGCCGAGCTGCGGGCCACATCCCCTGTGATCTGGAACCGGCGCCACCGCTTCTGGTTCGTGACCGGGCACGAGGAGGTAGCGGCGGTCGCACGCGACAACGCGAGCTTCACCCCCCGTTACGGGAACGGCACCGAAGACGGCATCGACTACATCGGCATCATGGGGGTACCCCGTCCGCGCGAAATGCCGAGGATCGGCATCGCCGAGGCGGATGGGGAGCAGCATGCTGCCCTCCGACGCCTGCTGAACCCGTTCATGCTCCCTCCGGCGGTGGCGGAGGCCCGGCCGTTCGTCGAGCAGGCAACAGCGTGGTTCCTCGATCGCCACATCGAGTCGGGCCGGATGGACATGGTCCGGGACCTGACCAATCCGGTCCCGGCTGTTCTCACCATGCGGATGCTCGGGCTGCCCTACGACCGTTGGGAGCACTACGCCGAGGCGTTCCACGCCACTGCCGCCTACCCCCGCTCCAGCCCCGAGTACCAGCAGGCGGTGCAGCTGATGCCGGGGATCATCTCCGAGGTGCTGGAGACGGCGGAGTCCCGCCGTCGCCGGCCGGGGGCCGACGTCCTGTCCCGGCTGGTGACGGTCGACGTCGACGGCCGGCCCCTCACCGACGACGAGATCGTCTCGGTCATGTGGAACCTCATCGGTGGAGGCCTGGACACCACGACCTCGCTGACATCGCTTGCCCTCCACCACCTCGACTCCCGGCCCGATCTGCGCCGGCGCCTCATCGACGAGCCGCACCTCATCGTGCGGGCGGGGGAGGAGTACCTCCGCTGGACGTCGGTGAACGAGACGCTCACCCGCACGTGCACCCGGGACGTCGTGCTCGGCGGACAGCTGATCCGACGCGGGGACTGGGTGATGATGTCGTGGCTGGGCGCCAACTTCGACCCCGCCGTCTTCGACCGACCCGACGAGGTGGACGTCGACCGGGCCCCGAATCCCCACCTGGCCTTCGGTGTCGGCCCGCACCGGTGCATCGGGATGCACGTGGCCCGGTCCCTGTTCCAGGTCATGGTGTCGGAAGTGCTGCGGCGCATCCCCAACTACCGGGTCGACCGGGCCGCCACGCGCTTCTACCAGGGCAACCCCGAGCTGTTCGGGGTGGTGGAGATGCCGGTCACCTTCCCGCCCGGCGCCGCCACCGGGGTCGGGCCTCCGTTCTAAGCGGCCTCCTCGGGAGCTGGCGCGCCCTCCGGCGTCCTAGCCGACTGTGACCGAGTAGACGCCGCGCCCCGTCGGATACACGAGCACCCGGGCCGTGCCGTCGGGCTCGGCCACGGTCCGGGCCGGCCGGGCGGCGCCTTGCACCGTCACCCGTCCGGTCGTGCCGGCCGGGAGGAAGATGACGGTCGGCACGCCGGACGTGTCGGCGGTCGCGGTCATCGTGAAGCTGCGGTGGTCAGGGTCGTAGGCGAAGCTGTCTAGGGTCCCGACCGTGGCCTGCGGATAGATCCGGGCCAGGTACTTCACCCGGGTGGGAATGGGCCCGAGGCTCTGGGCGGGCGGAGTGGCCGGGTCTCCGGCATAGACCGACCAGGCGTCGTAGCACTGCTTGACGGGCGTCCCGGCGGCACAGGAGCCCTTCCAGGCCCACAGGGTCGATCCCACCATGGCGGCGTCCTGGGCGGCCGTCTCGCCTTTGAGCACCACGTCGTCCTCTCCGGCCGAGTTGCCGTACTCCCCGGAGATCAGAGCGGCGTGCATGGACCGGGCCTCGGCGTCGGCCACCTGATAGGCCTGTCCGTAGGAGACCGGGTAGGGGCTCTCCTGGGCGGGAACACCGGCCTCGGCGTCGGCGGTGAACACGTGGGTGTAGGTGTGAGGGGCGTAGACGAGATTGGGATAGGTCGAGAAGGGCGCCGCCGCCTGGTCGGGTGCGTCCTCGAGGTTGCGCACCGCCATCGGCTCGAAGAAGAACGACTGGCGCCGGATGTGCGTGCCCAGGTCCCGGTACGCGCCCCCGGTCCCGGTGAGGGCGCTCATCACCCGGGAGTAGAACGGATACAGCTCGGTGGCGCTGAACACGGCCGGGGGGATGAACCCGGGCAGCGGCTCGTTCATGATCTCGTAGCCGACGACGGTGGGATCACCCCCGAAGCGCCGGGCCAGGGCGGCCATGGCGCCGATGTAGTGGTCCTGGAGTCCCGGACCCGGCGCCTGACCCTGCGCCACCGGCGGCACCCGGTTGAGCCAGAAGCTGGTGAAGGCCGCTTCCACGTAGGAGTTGAACTCGGCCACCCCAGCCGGGGCCTCGGCCGGTACCCCGTCGGTCAGCACTGCCCACGGCGGAGCCCCGTCGGCGTGGTTGGAGCTCTCGGGAGCGGGCCCGACGAGGGGGGCGGCGTTGACCGGGGCCGTGTCAGGCGTGAACCGGGAGTAGGCGTCCTGGTGCATGTCCAACAGGACGTAGATCCCCTGCTCCCGCGCCCATCCGACCACCTGGGCGATGCGGTCTAGGTAGGTCGTGCTGTAGCGGCCGGGGGTCAGCTCCAGCTGGCTCCACGACAGGGCTAGGCGGACGAAGTTGAAGCCGAGGGCACGCATCTGGGCCAGGTCGTCGTGCGACCCCGGATCGGTCGACTGCTCGTACTCGGGTAGCCCCGCCTGGACCTCGCACACCGGCGCCTCCCCGGCGCGGTGGGTCATGGCCGGGCACGTCCCGTCGTAGGCGGAGGCCTCGATCGGAAAGACCGGGGTCGGGCCCGGCTCCGCCCCGCTGGGGGTGGTGTAGAAGTCGTCCTCGACCCCGACGACGTTCACCCCTCGCAGGATCACCGTTCGCCCGTCGGGATCGACGATCCGGGGGCGCTGGCCGGCGGGATGCGAGACCGTCAGCCAGGGCAGGGTGCCGGAGGCGCCGGATCCGGGGCCTGCCCCGGGCGTCCCCGCCTCGGCTGCGGGCACGGCGAGGGAGACACCGGTGACGGCGGCCAGAACGACGACGAAGGCCCGACGACGCATGGGCAAGAGGTTCGAGCCGGCATGCTCGGCTCCCTGCCGGGGCCGGATCGACGCGTACGATCGTCGTCGTGTCCGAGTTCCAGGACGCCGCCCCCACCGACTGGGTGGCACCCGGTGAGACGGCCACCGTCGAGGTCGACGGCCGGCCGGTCACGCTCGCCAACGTCGACGGTGATTTCTACGCCTTCCCCAGCCAGTGCCCCCACCAGGGGACCGACCTCGGCGGGCTCAGCCTCCTGCGCGGCCGGCTCCTCCGCTGCCCCGAGCACGGCAGCACCTTCGACGTCACGACGGGCCAGTGCGTGCTCGCGTCGGACGACGGCTGGACCGGGACCCTCCCGCTCTACGAGACCCGGGTTGTCGAGGACGTCGTCCAGGTGAGCCTGCGCCCCCGGGCCTGACCGGCCGGCGCCACCATCAGGACCTAGGCGTAGCGGCCGACGCGCATCGCCTTCTCGAGTGAGCCGCCCATGATCCAGCCCTGCTGCTCCAGCGGCAGGTCGGTCACCACCTCGGAGTAGGCGAGGGGGTCGGCCATGCCCTCGGGATGGGGGAAGTCGGACCCGAACATGATGTGGTCCACCGGTATGCCGAGCTCGATCAGGCCCTTGGGGTCGGGCTCGTGGAAGGCGTGCACCCAGATGTTGCGGTTGAAGACCTCGACGGGGTTCTCGTCGAAGAGAACGGGCGCCTGCTCCCACGCCCGCTGCAGCTTGGCGTAGAAGGGGCGGATCCAGGTGCTCGCGAACTCCACCGGCAGGAACCGCAGCCGGGGGAAGCGGGTGGCGAGACCGTGGCCGATGAGAGAGGCCATGGCGTCGACCAGGCTGTCCTTCTCCGACATCAGCTTGAGGAAGGCGGGGCTGGCCTTCCGGGTGTGCCGGTCGATGCTCATCTCCTGGTCCCCGAGCCCCTCCCACTCGTTCACGTAGCGGTGGTAGCCGGGATCCCCCGAGTGCATGCCCACGGTGATGTCGAGCTCCTGCACCCGCTCCCAGAACGGATCGAACTCGGGCAGGGCGAACGACTTGCGCCCGCGCCACGTCGGCACCGGCGCCACCCGGATCAGGAACACCCTGGCCCCGCGCTCGTGGATGAACTCCAGCTCCTCCAAGGCCCGGTCCAGCACCGCCAGCGAGATGATCGGCGTGGCGAAGATGGCGTCGGAGTACACGTAGCTCCAGTGCTCGTGCATCCACTCGTTGAGGGCGTGGATCACGGCGCACGCCGCGTCGGGGTCGTCAGCGAGACGCTCCTCGATGGCGCTGGCCAGGGTCGGCCAGAGGAGGGTGCGGTCGATCCCCATCTCCTTCATCAGCTCGAGACGGGGCTCGGGGTCGAAGAAGGCGTCGATGCCCGGCATGGCGACCAGCTTGGTGAAGCCGACCCCCCGGCCGCCCTCCCCGAAACCCTTGCCGCCCTTGGTGACGTCGTAGCCCGCCCCCCCGGGCACGGCCACCTTGCCGAAGGTGGGATTGGGGATGTAGTTGGAGATGCGGTCCCTGATGGCCAGCTTGGTGCGGCCGTCGACCTCGACGTACTTGATTATCCCGCTGAAATCACGCGGGAGGAACTTGGTCAGCGCGTCGCGGTTCTCGTAGAGGTGGTTGTCGGCGTCGAAGGTCGGATAGGGGAGCTCCCGGTGGGTGACCTGGATGTACTCGGTGTCCGACATGGCGCCCCCTTGCTGGTCCGTGCGGGCCCATGATGGCACGAGGGCCGCTCAGCCGGTCCGGCGGTCGGTGATCGGCTCGTAGTAGAGAAGGGCCAGCGAGGACAGGTCGAGGGCGTCGCCCATCGGCAGGGCCCCGGACGCGAAACCGTCGGTCAGCACCTTGCCCGCCGCCTCCACGCTCTCCGCCTCCACCTCGTAGATCGCCAGGTACCGGTGGGGCGCGTCCTGCGCCGGCTCCGAGTCGGCCAGCCGGAAGCGCTGGGCGGCCACGAACCCGTCGAGGCGCAGGACGTCGGAGAGGTGCTGGCTGTCGTACCAGCGGTTGTACTCGTCCTCCTTGCCGGGCACGGGATTGGTGGACACGAGCATGGAGAAGCGGGGCATGGGCCCGAAGCTAGTCAGTACACTTTCGGCCGTGCCGGGCGGGGCTGACGACGTTCCCCTGCTGGTGCCGAAGCTGGGGATGGCCATGACCGAGGCCACGCTGCTGCAGTGGCTGGCCGAGGAGGATGCGCCGGTGGCCGAAGGTGATCCGCTGTACGTGATCGAGACCGACAAGGTCGAGACCGAGGTGGCGGCGCCGGCGCCGGGCCGGCTGCGGCGGGTCGGGGCCGAAGGCGCCACCTACCAGGTGGGGGAGGCGGTGGGTTGGCTGGTGACGCCATGACCACGGTTCCCCACGCCGTCACCGACCCGACGTTCGTCCCGGCGGCGCGCTACCGGAGCGCCGAGTTCTTCGCATTGGAGGCGAGCCGGCTGTGGCCGCGCGTGTGGCAGATGGCGTGCCGGCTGGAGGAGATCCCGGTGGTCGGGGACTACGCCGAGTACACGATCTGCGACCAGTCGATCCTGGTGGTCCGGGCCGCCGAGGGGTCGGGCCCGGACGCGATCCGGGCCTACCACAACGCCTGCCGGCACCGCGCCACCCAGTTCGCGGTCGGGAGCGGGCGGTTCCGCAGCGGGGAGATCGTGTGCCCCTTCCACGGCTGGAGGTGGAACCTGGACGGGACCAGCTCCTACGTCCTGGCCGAGGCGGGGTTCGAGCCCCGGTGCCTGGACGCCGGGGATCTGGCCCTCCGCGAGTGCCGGGTGGGCACCTGGGGGGGATGCGTGTTCGTGAACCTCGACCGCGACGCCCGACCGCTGGAGGAGGCGCTGGCGCCGGTGTCCGGTCTGCTCGATCCCCTCGGGGTGGACCGCATGCGGGTGCGGTGGTGGAAGAGCGTGGTGCTGCGCGCCAACTGGAAGATGGCGCAGGAGGCCTTCATGGAGGGGTTCCACGTGCCCCGGACCCATCCGCAGCTGACCCTGGGCGCGCCCGACCGCTTCGACCCCGACGGCCAGGAGTACTTCGTCCATCCCAACGGGCACTCCCACTTCCAGAACCGCTCGGGACGGGGAACGGGCCCGAGCAGCCCGGCGGCGGTGGCCGCCACCATCGAGTCCAGCCGCCTCCTCTACGAGGGCCTCGACGCCATGACCCTCGACAAGGACCTGTTCGTGATCGAGGGCCTGCGCCACTCCGCCGGGGCCGAGCCGTTCGGCGCCGCCGTGGTCAGGGCCATCTACGAGCACGCCGCCGGGGCGGGGATCGCCATGCCGCCGCCCGATCCGGATGCCATCGCCCGCTGGGGCGGGGTGTTCTTCCTGTTCCCGAACTTCTTCGTGCTGCCCCAGTACGGAAACGCCCTGCTGTACCGCAGCCGCCCCCTCGGCTCGGACCCCGAGGCCTGCCTGTTCGAGCTGTGGTCAGTGACGATCTTCCCCGACGGCCAGGAGCGGGGGCGGCCGGTGGCCCAGGGCCCGTTCCGCCCCGACGACGCCAACGCCTGGCCGACCATCCCCCGGCAGGACTTCTCGAACATCGAGCGCCAGCAGCGGGGCCTGCACACGCAGGGATTCGACCATCTGAGGTTGTCGCACCGCTACGAGGGCGGCATCTCCAACATGCACTGCGAGCTCGACGGCTACCTGGCCCGCTGAGCGCCGCTCACCACCCCGTGACCCGGCGCACCGCCGCCACGATCTCCCCCGGCCCGGGCAGCACCGAGCGCTCCAGGGCCGGGGAGGCCGGGATCGGCACGAACGGTGCCCCCACCCGCTCGACGGGCGCGGCCAGCTGGCCGAACAGCTCGTGCGACACGGTGGCGGCCAGCTCCGCCCCGGGACCGGCGAAGGTCGTGGCGGCGTGGGCAATCACCATCCGCCGGGTCCGGGCCGCCGAGGCCAGCACCGTTTCGAGGTCCAGAGGAACCAGCGAGCGCAGGTCGACGACCTCCGCCGAGACGCCCTCCCCGGCCAGCTGCTCGGCGGCGGCCAGGGCGTCGGGGACGGCGGGGCCGTGGGCCACGACGGTCACGTCGGACCCCGGCCGCTTGACCTCGGCCGAGCCGATGGGGATCGAGAAGGCGTCGGCGGGAACGGGCCCCTTGGCGCCGAACAGCCGGACGCTCTCGACGAAGACGCACGGGTCGTCGTCGAAGATGCACGAGGTCAACAGGCCCTTGGCGTCGCGCGGGGTGCTGGGCACCACCACCTTGAGACCGGGCACGTGGGTCAGCCACGCCTCCAGGCTCTGCGAATGGGTGGCCCCTCCGCCCGTGCCGGCGAACACGGCGGTGCGGATGGTGATCGGCACCGGGGTGCGCCCGCCCGACATGTAGCGCAGCTTGGCGGCGTGGTTTGCGATCTGGTCGAGGCAGATCCCGATGAAGTCCATGATCATGATCTCGGCGACCGGGCGCAGGCCGCCGAGGGCGGCGCCGATGGCCGCCCCGGCTATGGCCGTCTCCGAGATCGGCGTGTCGCGCACCCGGTCGGCACCGAAGCGGGTCGACAGGCCGCGCGTCGCCCCCACGATCCCCCCGGCCGGGTCGGCCACGTCCTCGCCGAGGAGGATCACGGCGTCGTCGGCCGCCAGCGCCTCGGCCAGTGCCAGGTTCACGGCCGACCGCATGGTCAGCTCGGTCTCGTCCGCCATCGGGTCCCCCGTCCCTCCCGCTCCGGCTAGGCGCCGGCGTACACGTCGGTGAGCGCCGACCCGGGCGAAGCCGCCGCCGCCTCCATGGCCCCCCGCCACGCCCCCTCGACCTCGGCCGCCGCCTCCGCGTCGACGGCATCGGCCGCCGCCTCGTCGAGGACCCCGGCCGCCACCAGCCGGGCCCGGAAGCTCGTCACCGGATGGTTGGCGCGCGCCGCCTCCAGCTGCTCGGGCGGGATGTAGGCCATCGGGTCCCCGAAGTAGTGGCCCCACAGCCGGTAGGTCACGCACTCGACGAGGGTGGGGCCGCCGCCGGCCCGGGCCCGAGCCACCGCCTCGGCCGCCGCGGCGTGGACGGCGAGCGGGTCGTTGCCGTCCACGGTCACACCGGGGATGCCGTAGCCCGCCACCCGGTCCGAGACGCGCGTGACCCGTTGCACGTGCTCGATCGGGGTCATCTCCCCGTAGCCGTTGTTCTGGCACACCAGCACCACCGGCAGCTCCCACACCGCGGCCAGGTTGACGCCCTCGTGGAAGGCGCCGGTGTTCACCGCCCCGTCACCGAAGCTCACCGTTACGACGCGGTCCTCGCCGCGCGTCCGGGCCGCCAGGGCCAGGCCCACCGCCACCGGTATCCCGGCCCCGACGATCCCCGTCGAGAGCATCAGTCCGTGCTCGGGGTCGGTCACGTGCATGGTGCCGCCCTTGCCCCCGCAGCACCCGGTGGCCCGCCCCGCCATCTCGGCCAGGATCGGCTCGAGCGGAACCCCCTTGGCCAGCTGGTCGTGCAGGCCCCGGTAGGTCGTGACCATCCAGTCGGTCGGGGCGAGCGCCGCCCCCACCCCCGCCGCCACCGCCTCCTGCCCGGCGCACGGCCAGTACGAGGCCAGCAGCTCCCCCCGGGCGATGCCGTCGCGGATGCGCTGGTCGGCGACCATGATGCGGGTCATGGTGGTGAGCAGGGCCACCAGCAGCTCGCGGGGCTGACCGGACACGGCGTCGTCGGGCACGCGGCGACCCTATCCAGCCGCCGCCGGGCCGGGCTCCCCGGCCGCGGTGGCCCCGGCCAGGTAGCCCCACGTGACCGCCATCCCGATCGAGCAGCCCCCGCCGAAGTAGGCGGGCCCGGCCGGGCTGGCGGCGGCGTTGCCGGCGGCGAACAGGCCCGGGATCACGGCGCCGTTGACGTCGAGCACCCGGGCCCGCGAGTCGGTGAGCGGGCCGCCCTTGGTGCCGACGCAGCCCGGGTGCACCTCGAGGGCGTAGTACGGCGGCTCCTCGATCGGGCCCAGGTTGGGGTGGGGGGCGGTCGGGTCCCCGTGGAAGCGGTCGTAGTAGCTGTCCCCCCGCCCGAAGTCGGGGTCGCGTCCCTCCCGGGCGAAGCGGTTGAACCGCGCCACCGTCTCCTCCAGCCCTTCGGCGTCGATGCCCAGCCGGCCGGCCAGCTCCGCCAGGGTGCCGGCCCGGATCAGCCAGTCGGGATCCGCGCTTCCGGGCCGGGCGGCCGCCACGGCGTAGCGCCGGCGGTACTGGGCGTCCATCAGCGACCAGCACGGCATGTTGGCCCACCGGTAGCCACGGGGGGAGAAGGCGTAGAAGGCCTTCATCATGTCGTTGTAGTTGGCGGCCTCGTTGACGAAGCGCCTGCCGTCGCGGTTGACGACGATGCAGTGCGGCGCCGTCCGCTCCGTTCCCACGAAGCGGCTGAGGGGCCGGTCCTCGTAGGTGTCCCCCGGCAGCGACGACGCCGGGTACCACCACGCCTCGGTCATGTTGGCGAGGGCGGCGCCGGCCTCCATGGCCATGAGCAGGCCGTCCCCCTCGTTGTAGGGCGGGGTGGTGGGATGGGTGAGGGGACCGGGGAGGAAGCTCCGCTTCAGGTCCTCGCTCCACTCGAAGCCGCCCGACGCCAGGACGACCGACCGGGCCCGCAGCTCGACGGCGCCGCCTCCGTCCGCGGGCTCGTGGACCACGCCGGCCACCCGCCCGTCCTCCCGGAGGAGATGGCGGGCCCGGGCCCCGGTGGTCACGCTCACCCCGAGGTCCAGGCAGCCCCGGAGCAGCGCCGCCACCAGCGCCCGCCCCACGGTGAGCCGCCCCCCGGCCGCCCGGGCCTTGACCTCCTCCCCGTCGAACTTCTCCGGCGTGTACGCCAGCTGCCAGGTGACGGTCTGCTCCTCGAGGGTGATCGGGAGATGCAGCACCGGCGCCGGCCGCAGCCGCCCGGCCCACGGCCCGAGCACGGTGGCGTCGAAGACGTCCGGCTCGAGCATCCGTCCCGTCCGCCTGGCCCCCTCCATCTCGGGGTGGTAGTCGGGCCAGGACATCGAGTGGAGCCGGAGAGGGGTGCGCGCCTCGAGGTGGCGGACGGCGACGGGCGCGGTGTCGACGAACGTCTCGATCAGCTCGTCGGGCATCCTTCCCGCCACCATCCGGCGGCAGTAGGCGAGCGCCTCCTCCCTGCTGTCCCCGGCGCCCGCGGCGGCCATGTGGTGGTTGCCGGGCACCCAGATGCCGCCGCCGGACACCGCCGTCGTGCCCCCCACCTTCGACGAGCGCTCGAGGACCGTCACCCGGGCCCCGGACGCGGCGGCGGTGACCGCCGCCGCCAGCCCCGCCGCTCCCGATCCCACCACGACGACGTCGGTCACGCGAGGGCTCCGGTCACAGGAGGCGGGTGCGGTGGCCTTCCCAGTATCGCTCGCGCAGCCGGCGCTTGTACAGCTTCCCGTTGGGGTCCCGGGGCAGCTCGCGCTCGAAGTCGAGCGTGCGGGGGCACTTGTAGGCGGCCAGGTGGGCCCGGCAGTGGGCCAGCAGCTCCTCGGCCAGGTCGGGCCCGGCCCGCTCCCAGCGGAGGGGCTGCACGACGGCCTTGACCTCCTCCCCGAAGTCGGGATTGGGCACGCCGAACACCGCCACGTCGGCCACGTCGGGGTGCATCACGAGGACGTTCTCCGCCTCCTGCGGGTAGATGTTCACCCCGCCCGACACGATCATGAACGTGGCCCGGTCGGTGAGGTAGAGGTAGCCCTCGTCGTCGACGTAGCCGACGTCCCCGAGGGTGCGCCACCCGCGGTCGTTGCTGACCGAGCGGGTCTTCTCGGGGTCGTTGTGGTACTCGAACGCCGGTCCGCCCTCGAAGTACAGCGTCCCGGCCTGGCCCGCCGGCAGCTCCGCGCCGTCCTCGTCCACGACGTGCACCGCGCTCATGGGACGGCCGACCGAGCCGGGGTGGGCCAGCCACTCCTCGGGGCCGATGAAGGTCCCGGCAAAGCCCTCGGTGCCGCCGTAGTACTCGTAGATGATCGGCCCCAGCCACTCCATCATCTGCTGCTTGACCTCGACCGGGCACGGGGCGGCGGCGTGCACCACGTACCGGAGGCTCGACACGTCGTAGCGCCGGCGCACGTCCTCCGGCAGCTTCAGCATCCGCACGAACATGGTCGGGACGAACTGGGCGTGGGTGACGCGGTCGCGCTCGATCAGCTGCAGGGCCAGCTCGGGGTCGAAGCGCTCCATGACCACGCTGGTGGCGCCCAGCCGCATGACGGCCATGGTGAAGTTGAGGGGGGCGCTGTGGTAGAGCGGCGCCGGGCTCAGGTACACGTCGTCCGGCGTCATGCCGTACCGGTCCCGCAGGCTGGTCTCCACCGCGCCCTGGGCCCACGAGCCCTCGGGGCCGGGCAGCGGCCGGTGCACCGCCTTGGGCCGGCCGGTGGTCCCCGACGAGTACAGCATCTCGGTGCCCTGCGACGGCTCGGGCGGACCGCCGGTCGGCATCGCGGCGGTGGCCTTGGCGTACTCCAGGTAGCCGTCCAGTCCGCCGCCCACCGAGTAGCGGACCTGGACCGCCGGGTTGCGGTCCACCAGTCGCTCGGCCAGCTCGGCCATCGACGCGTCGACGAACAGGGCCTTGGCCCCCGAGTCGTCGACGATGTACTCGACCTCCTCGAAGGTGAGGTGGGTGTTGACCGGCGTGTAGTACAGCCCCGAGCGCTGGGCCGCCCACGCCACCTCGAGGAACTCCGGGCTGTTCAGCAGCATGACGGCCACGCCGTCCCCGCGGCGCAGGCCGGCGTGGTACAGCAACTGGGCGGCGGCGTCGGAACGGGGGAGCAGCTCCCCGTACGTCAGCGTCTCCCCGGACGACATCACCAGGGCGGTGGCCTCCGGCCGGGACGCGCCGTGGTCGGAGAGGTCCATGGCGGCGCCGGTCAGTCGGCCGCCGCGGACTGGGCGTGGCGCTGCGCCATCTCGGCCGGCTTGATCTGGCCCTGGAGCACCTGGCCGATCAGCGCCTGCACGTCCTTGGCGGTGGACGCCAGCGCCACCAGGTCGTTGGAGCTTTGCCAGTGCACCCGCATCCCCATCAGCTCCCAGGCCCGCTTGAGGTTGGCCTTGGTGGCCATCAGGGTGGTCAGCGGCGCCTGGGAGATGTGGCGGGCGATGTGCTCGACCCGGTCCTCCAGCTGGTCGCGCGGGACGACCTCGTTGACCAGCCCGACGGCCAGCGCCTTCTGGGCGTCGATGACCTCGCTCAGGTACAGGTAGTAGGCGGCCCGGCGCCAGTTCATGAACACCCACGGCTCGATCGAGCACTCCCCGGAGGGCATCCCGAACCCCTGCAGGGGCGGGTACTGGAAGTAGGCGTCGTCCGAGGCGATCACGATGTCGGTGGTGAGCCCGTAGTGGGTGCCGCCGCCGAGGCAGTAGCCGTGGACCTGGGCGATGGTCGGCTTGGAGAACTCCCAGAGGTTGAGCACCGGGCGCACGAAGACGTCGTACTGGCCCTTCCACGGGGTGCCGATGCGCTCGCTGCCCTCGGCGAACTCCGGGTAGGCGGTGTTGGTGTCACCGATGACGTGGCCGGAGCAGAAGCCCTTGCCGTTGGCCTTCACGACCAGGACCTTGATGTCGTAGTCCCGGTCGGCGTCGAGCAGGGACTCGTCGACCTCGCGGGCGAGGGTCGAGTCCTGGGCGTTGGCCTTCTCGGGCCAGTTCAGGATGACCCGCGCCACCGAGCCTTCCTTCTCGTAGATGACCCGCTCGCGCTCCACCCGGACGTCCATCGGTCGTTCCCCTCCCCGTCGGCTGCGGCAGGCTATCCGGTGGGCCCGGGGGCGGCCGGGGGCGGTTCGGAGCCGCGGGCCACGAAGTCGCGGGGCTTGAGGCCGGAGCCGATCAGCTCGGACCGCAGCGCCTGAACGTCGGACGCCGCGCCCACCAGGTTGGTGAGGATGTGGCTGACCTGCATGTGCACGCGCATCCCCATCAGCTCCCAGGCCCGCTTCACGTTGCTCTTCACCGCCATCAGCGTGGTGAGCGGTATGCGCGAGATGGTGCCGGCCATCTCCTCGACCGTCGACTCGAGATCGGCGCGGGGGACCACCCGGTTGAGCAGGCCCCACTCCAGCGCCTGGGCGGCCGTCAGGGTCGGCGCCAGCAGGAACCAGTCCATGGTGCGGTGCCAGTTCATGGTGATCCAGGGCTCGATCATGGTGTGGCCCCCGGGCTCGCCGAGGCTCTGGGCCAGCGGCATCTGGAAGTAGGCGTCGTCGGACGCCACCACGAAATCGGTGAGCAGGCCGAGGTACACGCCGCCTCCCAGGCAGTACCCGTGGACCTGTGAGATCGTGATCTTCGGGAACTCCCACAGGTACAGCGTGGGCCAGAGGAAGAGGTCGGCCGTGCCCTTGTACAGGTCCTCGAAGGTCTCGCCGAACTCCGGGTACGGCTCCTCGCCGGGACCCCAGCGCGCCACGTGCCCCCCGCAGAAGCCCTTGCCGTTGGCCTTCAGCACCACCACCTTCACATCCCGGTCCCGGTCGGCGTCGTGCAGGCACGCGTCCACCTCCCGGACGAGGACCGAGTCCTTGGTGTTGGCCTTCTCGGGCCGGTTGAGGATGATGCGGGCCACCGGGCCGTCCTTCTCGTAGATGACGGCCTCGAGCTCCCTGCGGTCCATCGCGGCGATGGTAATGGTGGCCGTCGCCGCCTCCGCCGCCGGGTGCGGAGGGGGAGCCGCCCGCAAGGCCCCGTCGGCCACCCGGCGCGCCCCGACCACGAGAGCGGCGGTCACGACCACCACGTCGCCGCCTCCGACGACCGCGCCTCCCGCCCCCCCGCTGCGGTGGGCGTCGTGCGGGAGCCTCCAGTGCGCGACCCTCGAAGTGCCGCTCGACTACGCCCACCCGTCGGGGTCCCGGATCGGCCTGGCGGTGACCCGCCGGCCGGCGCTGGACCCGGCCCTGCGGATCGGGTCGCTGGTCATCAACCCCGGGGGGCCGGGGGACTCAGGCGTGGACGACCTGCCGACCGAGCTGCGGATCATCGGCCCCGAGGTGCAGGACCGCTTCGACATCGTCTCCTTCGACCCCCGGGGGGTGGCCCGCAGCGACCCCGTCCGGTGCGGGGCGCCGGGCCCGTCGACGGGCCTGCTGCCGGACCCGGCCCCGACCGACGCCGCCGGGCGTCCG